>NZ_RZOT01000541.1:0-4109 GCF_003999085.1 Mesorhizobium sp. M4A.F.Ca.ET.090.04.2.1 | reverse complement strand
CGTGCTCAACGGCTCGAGCGCATTCGCTCTTCGTTTCGATCCTCCCAGCAACTCTGGAGAACCGCTGGGGGTTTTGGTTCCAAATTGCCGGATCCGCGAGGCGCTGTTCAAAATCGTCCGCTTGCAGGATCGCGCCCGGCTGTTGTGCGGCCACTCGGTCGTCGATGCAACAAACAGCCAAGAAGGAGCAGTCGTAACGCTCTCTAATGGCGCGCGTTTAACTGCTCGGCTTGTTGTTGCCGCGGATTCGCGTTTGTCCGCCACGCGTGATCTGCTGGGCATCGGCGCCGATATCAACCGGCTTGGCCACTCGATGCTGATTTGCCGAGTGAGGCACGAGCGCGCCCACCACCAGATCGCCATCGAATGGTTCGATCACCATCAGACGATAGCGATATTGCCCCTCGCGGAGGGCGTGTCGTCGCTGCTGCTCACATTGCGCTCAAACGAGGCCTATAGACTGCTTGCCTTCGATGACGATTTGTTCCTGTCGGAGTTGACGAAACTGTGTCGAGGGCGCCTTGGAAAAATGACCTTGGCAAGCAAGCGCCATACCTATCCGCTGGTCACGACCTGGGCGCACAAATTCCGGGCCCCGAGCGCCGCACTCATCGGCGACGCTGCCATCGGCATGCACCCGGTGACCGCTCACGGATTCAACATCGGTCTCAGCAGCCAGAAGCAACTCGCCCGTGGAATCATGACTGCGTGCCGCGACGGCCGCAATGTTGGCGACCCCGACATGCTGCACATATACGAAAGGCGGCTGCGCCTGTCGGCGGCGCCGCTCTACCATGCAACGAACATACTGGTTGGACTCTACTCCAGAGACCACCTGGCGGCACGGCTTGCAAGGCATCTGGGGCTTCGCTTTGCCCAACATGTTCCCCTTGTCCGGCATGGGATTTCGGCGGAGCTCCAGCGGTGATACTGCACCAGCAGTTGCATTTTGCGCGATGTGCTGGGCGAGCGATGGGAGAGAGTGCATCATGCGCCGGAGTAATCCTGCTCCCGACGCTGATCTCCGATTGAAGAATTAACCCGTCCTTCAGGGGGGCTGCATAGGCTGCGGACAAGCAGGAGTAAGCAAGCTGACCCGTCCAGCCCTGGAAAAAGAAGATCCGCTGGAGGCGAGAATCCTTCAGGACCAGCTCGCTGATCTGAGGGCAGGCCTTTTCGTCTCAATGCCGATAAGCATTGTGCTGTCCGGGCTGATTTTGACCGTGCAGGCCCTTTCCGGGAACGGTCTTGCTGGCGCGGCCTGGTTTTCGGTCGTTAATGCGATAAATGCCGCCCGCCTTGCACTCGCCCGTCATCAGCTGAAGGAACCCGGAGTCCAGGATGATCTGACACGGGTTTGGCTGCGGCTTCGCTGGTTTGGCAGGCTTGCTCTTCTGGCGGGATTCACCTGGTCATTCCTTGCCGTCCTAACGGCTGGGTACACGACGTCTCAAGCATCGCTGCATCTAATAATTCTGGCGGGCATTTCAGCTGGCGCGGTCACGTACGGCAGCTCATATGCTGCGGCAGCGATATACTTCATCACACCGCCACTCCTCATTGCCGCCGCATGCTTGCTGACGAAGGGAACCCTGGAAAACTACATTCTGGCTTTTGCCGTCCTGCTTTTCGAGGGCGGCCTGGCTCGAGCCTCGTTCGTTGGACAAGCGCGCTTCCGTGACGCGAGCCGCCTGAGACATCAAGCCGAGCGGCTTGCCGCGGAAATGGAGCGCAATTCCAGGGAGGACCATCTTACCGCGCTCCTCAACAGGCGCGGCCTCGAACATGCAATCGATCAGTTTGAGAACACTGATGGGCCCTTTGTGGCCATGCTGATTGATCTGGATGGGTTCAAATCTGTCAACGATACCTACGGTCACAGAACGGGTGACGAGCTGCTTGCCAGGATCGCCCGCCGAATAGAGGAAGAAGCACCGGAGGGCTCAACGCTCGCCCGCATCGGTGGCGATGAATTCGTGCTGGTTTTTTCCTCGCTTAGAAATTCGCCTTCTCCCAGCAATCTCGCATCCAATCTCATATCCAAGCTTGCTCGCCCCTATCCTGGCGTCGCCTCCGTCCGGATCGGGGCATCCATAGGAATATACTCGGCTAAAAACCCGGGGCTGACGGAAATGTTGTTGCGGGCGGACATCGCCCTTTACACAGCTAAGCGCCGTGGCAGGAACGAATTTTGCCTGTTCGATGCCGAGCTCGACCGGGAACTGCAACGCCGCCAGTCAATCGAACGCGATCTTCATTCGGCGATAAAGACGAGAAGCTTGGGCCCTTGGTTCCAGCCAATCGTAAGACTCGACACCGAAGCTGTGATCGGTTTTGAAGGGTTGCTAAGGTGGTCCCATCCGATTCACGGTTCCATCTCTCCGCCCGAAATCATGACAGCGGCACGCGAAACCGGAATGCTCCAGCTGCTAACTCAAGCTGTATTTTCCGAATGTTGCGCTTTTATCGACGCCTTGGTGAAAGCTGACTGTCGTGATGTTCGTGTGACGATGAACGTTTCACCGCGCGAATTGGAGGCCGGCGATATCGACGAAATGGTTCTGAATGGTCTGGCGGCAAAGGACCTCCCTGCAACGATGTTCGAAATTGAGATAACAGAAGAATCGCCCGTGGACCCGGACAGGGTCGATGAAAAGCTCGGACGGCTTTCACATGCCGGCATTTCCATCGCGCTCGATGTCTTCGGCACCGGCTTTTCCACGTTGGCATCGCTCAAGGACAGTCGGATAAGGAAGGTGAAAATAGACCAGGGCTTCATTCGCGGTTTAGCCAAATCGCGGGAGGATCGGCTGCTTGTCAAAACCGTGATCGATCTTGGTCGGACGCTCGGGATCGAGGTCATGGCCGAGGGCGTCGAGACAGAGGCGGATCGGCAAACTCTGCACAAGCTTGGCTGCAAAACCGCTCAGGGCTTCCTGTTCTCCAAGGCGGTGCCACTCAGCCAAGCGCTTGGTTTGGCAGTTAAAGAGCGCCAGGAGTTGTGACCGGCATCCGCCATTCGCTCACGCGCGCCACCTCGCCGGGTTCAGCGGTATCCTGCAAGTGGATGGCTACTCGGCCTATACCAACCTGGTCAAGGCACGGGACAAAGCCGGCAGCAATGAAACAATCCGGCTCGCCGGGTGCTGGGCTCACCTGCGGCGCAAATTCTACGACCTGCACATCAGCGGGATCTCGCAGGGCCGCGACGGGTTCGATCACCGCCATGACCGAATTGTGGAAGGTCGAGACAAGGTTCGTGGCAAGGATGCTGGAAGCCGCGCCGCGCTGCGTCAGGAAAAGTCCGTGGCCATTGTCGCGAGCCCCTTCGATCTATGGGAAGCGGAACTGGGCAAGGTCTCGGGGAAATCCAAAACCGCCTTGCGGGGCTGACCTTCCATCTGGTCCGTGGTTAGCTGATAGGCGGTTTATTTGTCGTGCAACGTGCTCTTTCAGCCTAAGCTGCTCCACGCGTGGGGTACCAAATGTCAGACTTTCACCACTAGGAAATCGCGAACGGGCGCGGCGCTTACTGGCCGCATTGCCGCAAAATAGCGTCGGAAGGTGGGATCGGCGTGACGTTGTTACTCAGAGTGAGTGGTCCCGAGAGTTGAGGGCAGAATCGAAATTCGCGTGTTCCTATAGCGCATCTCCGATCGGGGGCCATCGCCACGAGCAGCAGATGAGGCAATGCGAAGCTTGGTCGATCGACAGAGTGATGCGGCACGACATCCATTTCCTACCAGCCCATTCCCCCCGATACAGCCGCGCGTCTACTCGAACCTAGAGCTGTCGAGCATGAGCAAACACCGTCCTTGTTGTGTTCTGAGAACTCCAGCTTTACCTCGCCGAATGGCAGCTCGCAAATGATGCAATCAAAAGTGTGCATACCGCGGCAGCGACCACATTGTTTCAGTCTTTTCAACAGCGTAAGAATCTGACGGTATTTTTGACGGTACTCACTGGTTGTGTGACTTAAATTAAGTAATTGAAACAATCAGGTACGGCCTTAATTGATGATTGAGTAGGGGGAAGACCTGCGAAATTCGGCGAAGGGGCTATTTTAGCGTAGAGCATGCGGTTTATCTGCGGCCTTGTGACTATCGGAC
>NZ_RZOT01000540.1:0-4125 GCF_003999085.1 Mesorhizobium sp. M4A.F.Ca.ET.090.04.2.1 | reverse complement strand
GTTGTAGCACTGCACATAGAACGCAGCCGCTTCGTCGGGGTCCTCGACTTCCATGTCGCGCGTCGGCGCCGGCTGCTCGAGCTGCTTGGCGAGGAATTTGCGGTAGCGGTCCTTGGTCCGCTCGTCGAGTGTCTTATCCAGGTGGTTCAGTTCGCGATTTTCCGGTCTCCCGCCGGTCGTCGCGAACAGCTGTCTCTCCTTCCTCTTGCCCAGGCGGCGGGCCACATTCGAGGCAGCGAAGAACAGGACCATGACGGCGAGACCGATGATGGCCTCGGGGAGGCTCGGCTGAACCCAGTTGAAGGCCAGCACAATCAGGACAATGACCGGGGCAATCGCCAGAGCTGCCGGCGCGAGGCGCGCCTTGATGGAGTAGGCGTCGAGGTAATCGTTCATGGCGCGTCCTGATGCATGATGGCATGGTACGTGGCTGGAGTGGCAATGAGAAAGGATGGCCGGCGGCGCTCGCTCCACGGCGACCTGCTTGGCCGTCTTGCGGTCGGTGGGCGAGGGACCTTGTTCGGCGAGGTGGCTGTGCCAGGTACCCACATCAAGCAGCGAGCGGCCGCTTTCCTCGAAACGGGCATCGATCCGATTCTTCATGCCCTTCGTTCCAAGCACGAACAGCGTCGGCGTCCTCACGCTGTCTTCTGGCGCCTCGATCAGGTCGACCACCGTGACAGTCTTCATGAGAGAACTGCAGGAGCCGATCAGAAGGCCTCCCGTCTCGACATTGGGAAACCGCGCGGTCTCTTCGCGGATCATGCCGGCGACGTGCGACGACAGACGCAAAGTCCATTCGCTGCCCTCGACCGGGATTTCCAGGAATTTTGACACGGAGAGGCGGCGCCAACTTGTCGATGGGCTATCGGGCTCTGCCACCCCCACGACCAGTTCTCCGCCATCGGCATTGGCGCCGGCGAGGCGCATGAGTTCCTCGGTGGCCATGGCGGTCATCGCCGAAAGGCGCGCGTCGGTCATCGGCATAGTCATGGAGCCGCAGCCTTCCCCGATCTGAATTTGCGTCAGCCCGAACTCGGGATCGAACAACAATGTCCGTTCATAAGGCGTCACGGTCGCGGACAGCACCGCCTGCAGGTCGGCGAGGCTCGGATTGCGGTTGCTTCCCTTATGAAATACGAAACCGCCACGGCCGCGCCCGAAAAGGGCGATCTCCGCCATGCGTGCCGGCAGCTCGGCAGGGCTCACCATTGACAGGGCATCGCGCACCAGGCTCGATGCGGTCGTGTTGAGCAGCGTGCCGGTCCCGGGCGGCGAAATCAGCAGGCGATTGTCCGCACGCTTCAGGCCCCTAACCACGTCAATCAGATGGGCTTCCGGTTTCTGCCCGAGCAGGGCCAGCTCGTCAGACAGTTCAAACGCCTTCGGCCACGGCAGGGGTGGCCGCACGAGGGCGTGCCGGGCCATGTTGTGGGGCCGCAGCTCGTTGCTGTCGGAGACGGCCAAGATCTGGGCGCCGGCACGGGCCAGATGCAGAGCGGTTTTCGATCCGACGCTGCCGCAGCCAACCAGGCTGAATGGCGGATAAGAGGGAGCTGCCGACACGGCGCGGAGAAGCGCGGGCGTCGTGCGACCCAGTTGCTCCATGGCAACGGCGGCTCTCGCGTTGGGCCCTTCGAACAGCGAGGCCCGCTTCTGCGGAGCCGTGATTTCAATCAAGAAGCAACTCGATCGTCGACGCCCGCCCGATCAGCCGAAAAGGTCGCCGCACGCCAAACAAAACGGCGATCGGGAAGGTCGCGTCATCGGTTTTGCCCGCCCAGCGCCGCTGGAGCCTGTCGAGGAATTTCGCAAACTCAACGCCGCAGCCGAAGGCCTCAGCGCGTTGTGCCAAGTCGTCAAGGTTCGCTACCGTCTCAGGCAGCACCGCACTTGTGATGGCGCCCATTTGGCGGCCAGATCAGCACCGTCGCGGTGATGCCGCTGTAGCGTCCTTCGCTTTCGGCCTCAAAGGGGAAAGCAGACATGTTGCCGACGGCAGCGGCAAATTCATTGTGCGCCGAGAGGGTGTAGGACCTTTTGCCAGCGAGATCCTTGCCCTTCATGAATTTGGTAGCAAGCCATACCGAGCCGGACTTGTCGGTGATCTGGCTTCGGGCGAAGTCCGCATCGATAATAAGCCGGTCCGGCAGGCCTTGGCGCATGACGGGTTCCCAGCCATGATCCGGATCCATCAAGGTGCCAATTGCTGCGCGACCGAGCCAAACGCCCATCTGGTTGACGATGGCCCCGATGCCGAGTTCGATCAGGCCGTGCTGATTGAAATATTCGTCCTGGTTGCCATCCACAAGACAGGGGGTTGGACACACGTTTTCCGAGCCGGGCGTCAGATGGTGCAGGTTGCGCGGAAAGCCCTTGCGCAGGGTGAAGGTGGGGCACCGCCACGGGTAGTCAGCGCCAAGCAGGACCTCAACGCGTTCGACCGGCAGGACGCCGTTAGGGGCGGTGCCCTTGGCGTGCCAGTGCGTTGGCATCTCCACGGCCAGATCAAGGAACAGGGTCGCCACGTCGTCACCGACGGCGATCAGGCCACAGCGCTGGCATTGCGGAATCTCTGTTGCGACACGCAGAAAGTGTTCCGCGTGCCGCTTCATGTCTGCCGAGGCCATGGCTCAGCCGTGGGATCTGGGCGTCGTCGTCACTCCGGTCACGCCGGCGATCGAGGCGGCCTTTTTCGGGGTCAGCGCCAGCTGCTTGGATGTGCCGACGCCGGTGATGTTGAACTCGACCGGCCCGTCGTGCTCATCGGCATACTCGGTCGTGCAGATGAAGCGTTCGGCCGAGGTGATCGAGACATATTCCCGCTTGGCCCGCTCATGAGGCGGGTTGTCGTCGTCCTTTTTGATGGGCTTGCAGGAGGCGACGATGATGGCGCCGTCACGGGTCTGGGAGAGTGCGTTCCTGGCGTCCTCGGACACCTTGACCTTCTCGCCCATCTCGGACCAGCGGTCGTGGCTCAGGGTGCGCCAGGAGCAGTGGTGCGGCGTCTCCATGACATCGTAGCTGAGCCAGTCCTTGTTACTGTCCTTGTGGCGCTGCCACAGCCGGTCCCAGATGGAGACGTCCGCGTCGCCACCGGTCAGGAAGCGGCAGCGGTCGGCCACGCCGTCGCCGGCGATGGAGAACCGCACGATCGCCGAGGAGTTGTTCTTCTCGAGGACTTCGATCAGCTCCTTGTCGTCTTCGTCGACGTACATCGGCGCCAGCAGGCGGCCTTCGAACTGGCCCGTGTTCACGCGGTCAGCTGCGGTCAGCAGGCCGTCCTGCTTGACCGGGATGTCCGTGAGATCATCGGTCTTGCCGTCTTTATCCTCACCGAGGATCAGGATGCGGTCGCCTGAACCGGTGCCGGTCAGGCCCTTCTCTTTGAACAGCGCGACCCGGCGCCGCGCTTCGGTGGCCCACGCCTTGGCCTCGTCGCAGAGCTTGTGCTGCTTGCTGGCGCGCCGGAACACGATCGGCGACGACCACATTTCGCGGATCAGGATGAGGTTCTCGTCACCCTCCGGGAAATCCTCGGGCGGGCCGAGGTGGAAATGCGTCGTGAGCCCGGTCACGTGGTCGGAATCCGGGTGCGAGAGCAGGAAGGCGTCGACGTAGAGCCGGCCCTTGTCGTCGCGGGAGAGGCGCCTCTTGAGATCCTGGGCAACGTCGTAGGTGTCGTCCTCGGGATCGTCGGCGGCGGCGCGGATGTTGATGTCGACGAGGATCGTTTGCCGAGCTAACCCATGGAAAGCTTGCGGCCCTCGGCATCCTCGCCGCCGTGCATGCGGGCTACCTGATCTTCGGCGTCACCAAGCGAGCCACGCTTGACGCCTCGAAGGCATATGCCCGCCAACTCACCCTCAGCTGCGAGACGCTGATGGTGCAGATGAAATCGGCCTGAGCTGCAACGTTCCCTGTGGCGCGCACGAGTGTCGCCAAGCTGTACAGGTTCAGGTTTTTGAGCCAAGCTGGTGCGGAAATTGAAAGCCTGCCCGTGACCGACCGCGAAATCCACCTTTACCTCGATGACAGCGGCAGCCGTGAGCCAGACCGAGAGCCCAGAGAGAAGCGCCGGGACGAAATGGATTATTTCGCCCTCGGCGGCATCCTCATCAACGA
>NZ_RZOT01000053.1:0-16898 GCF_003999085.1 Mesorhizobium sp. M4A.F.Ca.ET.090.04.2.1 | reverse complement strand
CCGCATAGGGCTTGCCGTCGCGCACCGGCGGACCGAGCACCAGTCGCGGCGAGTTCATCAGCACGCGCGGCGCGAGGCCGGCAAGCGAGACGATCTCATAGGAACGGGCTGAGGCGTCGCCGACGAAGAAGCGCCTGCCGGCTTCGCCCCAGCCGGCCGTGGCCAGGAAATCGCGCATCGCCAGCGAGCGCGCCGCGCGATCGAAGGCCGCCCCTTGTCCCGACAGTTTCGCCAGGCGGCCGTCGCCCTGATGCGCGAGCTCGACCCAGAGCGTGCCGTCCGGCAGGGCGGTCTCGGCGCGTTCTGGCCATTCGACCAGGGCCGCCCCTTGCGCCAGCGCGTCGTCGAAGCCGAGTTCGTCGAGTTCAGCGGCTGCCGAAAGGCGGTAGAGATCGAAATGATGCACCGGAAAGCGCGTGTCGTAGGTCTGCACCAGCGTGAAAGTCGGGCTTGGCACGTCGAGGCCGGCATCGTCGGCCAGGGCCCGGATGAGCGACCGCGCCAGTGTCGACTTGCCGGCGCCGAGATCGCCTTTGAGCGCCAACACGTCGCCCGGGCGCAGCGCCATCGCCAGGTCTTCACCCAGCCTTGCCGTGGCGGCTTCGTCGGCGAGAAAACGTTCCAGCCCTGCCATGAGGTCCGCTACTCGGCCGCGGCGCGAATGCCCGAGGGCGCGGCCGGGAAGGTGCAGATGACGGTGGTGCCCTTGTCCTTGCCGGTCTCGATGCGGACGCTGCCGCCATGCAGCTCGACGAAGCTTTTGACGATCGACAGGCCGAGCCCGGCACCACGCCGGCGCCCGCCATTGGTCCGCGGCTCGAAGCGGCGGAACACCGAATCCAGCACGTCCGGCGGCATGCCGGGCCCGTCGTCATGGACGGAGAATTCCACGCCGTCGGCGAGTTGGCGGCAGGCGAGGGTGACGGTGCTTGCTTCCGGCGCGTAGTTCGCGGCGTTGCTCAACAGATTGTAGAGAATCTGGCGGATGCGGGTCTCGTCGCCATGGAAGCTCCTCGGCGCCGCCGCGGCTTCGACCTTGAGCGTGATCGAATGCTCCTCCAGCCGGTCGGCCACAAGCTCGGCGGCCGCCGCGATGGTCCGGTCGACGCTGACCTCGGAGATGTCGAGCTGCATGATGCCGGCATCGACGGTGGCGAGATCCAGTATGTCGTTGACGATGGTGAGCAGCACCGAGGAGGACGAGCCGACATGCTCGACATATTCGCGCTGCTTCGGCGTCAACGGCCCGGTCGACGGCAGCGACAGCAGCTCGGTGAAGCCGATGATGTTGGTCAGCGGCGAGCGCAGCTCGTAGGAAACGTGCTGCACGAACTCGTTCTTCAGCTGGTCGGACCGCTCCAGCGCCTCGTTCTTGTCCTTCAGCGCCCGCTCGACATTGACGCTGTCGGTGACGTCGACGAAGGTCATCATCACTTGCCCGTTGGGCAAATGGATCACCGCGTGGCTGAGCACCGTGCCGTCGACGAGCTCGCTCTGGCCGTGGCGGTCGCGGCGTTCGTCGTCGAATCCGGTGATGGCGGCGACGAAGCCGCCCCAAGGGCTGTCCTTGGCACGCCGGTCACAGAGGTCGCGGATCGCCGAGACATGCACATTGGGCTTGACCACGTCCTGGTTTAGACCCCACAGCGCGACGAAAGCCGGGTTCGACAGCCGAAGCCGTCCGTCCGGACCGAACACCGCGACACCCTCGGCAAGATTGTCCAGCGTCTCGCCCTGCACGCGCACCGCCGTCTGGTAGCGGCTTTCGAGGTCCATCTTCTCGGTCAGGTTCTCGAACACCCAGGTGACGCCGCCCTTGGGCTGCGGGTTGGCCACCACGCGGATGGTCTTGCCGTCGGGCAGGTGCCACCAGTGCTCCTGCGATTCGACTGCGCGATAGGCGCCGAGCAGGCCTTCCTTCCAGCGCCGCCACTCCGGCTGTTCGGCGATCTTGCCCTCGCTGCGCAGCCGGTCGAGCAGCAAGGCATTGTCCGGGGCGCTGTGCAGGAAGCCGCTGTCGAGGTTCCACAGTTTCTGGAATGCCTGGTTGAAGAAGCGCAGCTTCTCATTGGCGTCGAAGATGGCAACGGCGGTGTTGAGCTGATCGAGCGTGTCGGCGTGGCTGCGCACCGTGCGCTCATATTCGCCGCGGATGGTTTCGGTGGCGCTGGTGTCGCAGGCAAGTCCAGCCGAGCCGTCCGTGCCGGCGAAATCCGTCACTGAGAACATCCGGCGATCGCCTTCGATCACCGTGGACAGCGTCTGTTCGAACACCGGGCGCGCCTTGTGCTGCTCGGCGATCTGCTCGCGCGCCTGTCCGCCCAGGAATTCCTTGGCCTCGCGCACCGCCGCTTCTGCATTTTGCGCCTCGACCGCCTCGGCATAGGCGCGGTTGACCCATTTCAGCCGGCCGTCGGCGGAGCGCAGCCATGTCGGCATCTTCAGGGCGTCGAGCAGGCCGAGCATTGTCTCGTAGTCGGCGCTGAGCCGCTGGTTCTCGATCTTCAGCCGCGCCTGGCTGCGCAGCGTTTCCGACAGCGACACGAAGCGCACCAGCACATGCGCCGCGCTCTTGCGCCCTTGCACCTCGAGCGGCACTCCGGCCTGTGTCTCGATGACCAGATCGAAGGCCCTTGCCTTTTCGCGCAGGGCCGCCACGGCATGTTCGAGTGCCGCGGCCGAACGCGGCATCAGCCAGCGGCCGAATGCAAGGAAAGCGGCCCGGTCCTCGGGTGCGCCGCTCTCCAGCGGCAATGTTCCGATGAGCTCCGGCTTCTTGTTCTCGGAAGCCCATACCACGACGCGCTGGTCGCGCAGATTGAGCAGCGCCTCGGAACGCTGCAGCGCCGCGTTGACGTCGGCGATTCGGGTCCTGAGTTCGGCGTTCTGCGCCGAAGTGCGGGCTCTTTCGCGGATCAGGAAGATGGCCGAGACAAGGGCGGCCCCCATGACCCCGGCGAACATGGCGAGCTGCATCACCTCGACCGTGCTGACCGACAGCCCGGCCGATTGCGCGACGGTTTCGGCATGAGCCGCAAGGCCAAGCAACGGGCTGCAAAGCGCCGAGCCGGCGAGAAGCGTCGCCGCGCGGGCACCGCCACGCCACAACAGATGCCCGCCCCTGACGGCGGAGCCCGATGTCACCGAATCGCTATGGCCGCCGGAAACGGCCTGTCCCGCGCGAGGCGGGTTTTCCCCCGGCATGTCTTGGTCCTCTTCGCCGCCTGAATGCAAGACCGCCCAGATTGCGTATCCCGGCCCTCGTCCCCCGGACCGCGAATCACAACAATAACGCCTGCTGGAATCGGCGTGAAGAATCATTCCGCGCAAAAATAAAGCCGGGCGAAATGTCAATCGCCCGGCCTCAATATCTAGTGGCAATTTCTGTTTTGGTTAATAGCGGTAGTGTTCCGGCTTAAACGGCCCTTGCGGCGTCACGCCGATATAGGCGGCCTGTTCGCCGGACAGTTCGGTCAGGCGCGCGCCGAGCTTGCCAAGATGCAGGCGCGCGACCTTCTCGTCCAGGTGCTTCGGCAGCACGTAGACCTGGTTCTGGTACTGGCCGTGCTTGCTGTAGAGCTCGATCTGCGCCAGCACCTGGTTGGTGAAGGACGCCGACATGACGAAGCTCGGATGGCCGGTGGCGTTGCCGAGGTTGAGCAGGCGACCCTCGGACAAAAGGATCATCCGCTTGCCGTCCGGGAAGGTGATCATGTCGACCTGCGGCTTTACGTTGGTCCATTTCAGATTGCGCAGCGACGCCACCTGGATCTCGTTGTCGAAGTGGCCGATATTGCCGACGATCACCATGTCTTTCATCGACCGCATGTGGTCAAGGGTGACGACATCCTTGTTGCCGGTGGTGGTGATGACGATGTCGGCGGTGGGTGCCGCGTCTTCCAGCGTGACCACCTCGAAACCGTCCATCGCCGCCTGCAGCGCGCAGATCGGGTCGACCTCGGTGACCTTGACGCGGGCGCCGGCGCCCTTCAGCGAGGCCGACGAGCCCTTGCCGACGTCGCCATAGCCGCAGACCACGGCGACCTTGCCGGCCATCATCGTGTCGGTGCCGCGGCGGATGCCGTCGACCAGCGATTCCTTGCAGCCGTACTTGTTGTCGAATTTCGACTTGGTCACCGAGTCATTGACGTTGATCGCCGGGAACGGCAGCAGGCCCTTCTTCTGCAGTTGGTAGAGCCGGTTGACGCCGGTGGTCGTCTCCTCGGTGACGCCGCGGATCGCTTCCTTCTGCTTGGTGAAGAAGCCGGGCGATGCCTTCAGGCGCTTCTTGATCTGGGCGAACAGGATCTCTTCCTCCTCGCTGCCCGGATTGGACAGCACGTCCTCGCCGGCCTCGGCGCGGGCGCCGATCAGGATGTACATGGTGGCGTCGCCGCCATCGTCGAGGATCATGTTGGAGGTGCCGCCATCGGCCCACTGGAAGATCTTGTCGGTGTATTCCCAATAGTCCTCGAGCGTTTCGCCCTTGATGGCGAACACCGGGATGCCGGCCTCGGCGATCGCGGCGGCGGCATGGTCCTGGGTCGAGAAGATGTTGCACGAGGCCCAGCGGATGTCGGCGCCCAGCGCCTTCAGCGTTTCGATCAGAACCGCGGTCTGGATCGTCATGTGCAGCGAGCCGGTGATGCGCGCGCCCTTGAGCGGCTTCTTGTCGCCGAATTCGTCGCGGCAGGCCATCAGGCCCGGCATTTCGGTTTCGGCGATCTCGATCTCCTTGCGGCCCCAGCCGGCAAGCGAAATGTCGGCGACCACATAGTCCTTGCTACCCGTCATGGCAGTGCTCCGGTGTGATTTGTCTGTGGCACGCGCCGGCGCCGGACGGCGCGTGGAAGGGCGCGAATTGCCGGCCTGACTAGCAGATCGGCATTCAAACGACAATGGGATATAAAGAAATCTTTATTCGTGCATGTCTTTGCGGTAACAATTCCAGGAAAGCGCCAAGCGGTTTTCCGTCCGGAATTGCGTCGGAACAAGAACCCGAGCGAGAACCCGAGCGGATCGGCGATCCCCATCAAACGCTGAATGGCTCCAAGCGCTGTCGGCATACCCCGGGCAAAGACGCCGTCAGCATTCCTCGCCGAAGCGTGAGGCCACCAGCTGCTCCAGTGCGTCGAGCGCCTGCAGGGCTTGCGGTCCGCTGGCGGTGACGCGGATCGAATAGCCTGGGCTTGCCGCCAGCATCATCAGGCCCATGATCGAGGTGCCGCCGACCTTGACACCGTCCTTCTCGACATGGATGGCGGCGTCGAAGCCGCTGGCGACCTGGACGAATTTCGCCGAGGCGCGCGCATGCAGGCCGCGCTGGTTGACGATCGGAAAATCCCGCGCGACGTGGTCTTGTTCCGGCGACAGCGCGTTCATTTGCTGCTCAGGAGCTGGCTGGCAACGTTGATGTATTTGCGCCCGGCGGCCTGCGCCTCGTCGAGCGCGGCGGCCATGTTGTCGCCCTTGCGGATCGAGGAAAGCTTGATCAGCATCGGCAGGTTCATGCCGGCGATGACCTCGGTGCGGCCGGATTCCATCACCGAAATGGCAAGGTTGGAGGGCGTGCCGCCGAACATGTCGGTGAGCACGATCACGCCGGCTCCGCTGTCGACGCGCGCCACCGCGTCGACGATGTCGCGGCGGCGCTGCTCCATATCGTCATCGGCGCCGATCGCCACGGTTTCGAAATTGTCTTGTGGCCCGACGACATGTTCCACGGCATGTCGGAACTCCGTGGCCAGCTGACCGTGCGTCACGAGCACGAGTCCGATCATTCTTTGGTGGCTCCCGTCATCGCCGCTTCACAGGCGCATTTTATGCTCGCCAGCCATTGCAGGCGGCGGGAGCGCTATCTTGTCGACGCGCGGCGCGTTGACAAGCCCAAAATTGCGCAAGCCCTGGCCATTTTGACGCATTGCAGCAAAAAAGCGGAAGCGGATCACAGAAAAGGCGCGATGGAGAGCCGCGCCATGACGGCCGGCAACGCGGTGGCGGCGTTGCGCTCGGCAAGGTCCACGCGCGGCACCGGGCAGCCCGCGACCGGCTCACGGATTTCTTCCTGGAAACGGGCCATCTCGGCCTGCGGCACCAGCCGCACATTGAGGTCGATCACCCCGCCCGGCTCGAACGGCAGCGGGCGTGGAATGAACCCCGGCACCTCGGCGAGGCCGGCAATCGTCGCCGGCACGCGGCAGACCAGCCGCCCGGCATGGGCCGTGGCAAGGAGCCTGTCGTCGCCGATCAGCCGCGAAAACAGCCCGCGCGCGCGGCAATGGTCGATCAGCGTCAGCGCCAGAGTTGTCTTGCCGGCGCCGGACGCTCCGGTGATAAGGACGCCGCGCTCGCCGATCAGGATCGCGGTTCCGTGGATGTTTTCAGGCTTTGCGGCAGGTTCTGGCATGACTGCGTCAGCGATCAACCTTCGGCCGGTAGCGTTACCACGAAGCGCGCGCCCTTGATCTCGCCGGGCTTGGTGCCGGGGATGTTCTCGGCCGTCAGCGTGCCGCCATGCGCCTCGACGATCTGGCGGCTGATCGACAGACCGAGGCCCGAATTCTGGCCGAAGGCTTCGCCGGCCGGACGGTCGGTGTAGAAGCGCTCGAAGATGCGGTCGATGTTGTCGGCCCGGATGCCCGGTCCGTTGTCGTCGACGGTGATGATGTTGAGCTTGCCGGCGCGCGCCAGCGAGACGGTGATGTGGCCATGCTCATCGGGAACGAAGGAGCGGGCATTCTCGATCAGGTTGGTGATCACCTGGCCGATCCTCAGATCATGGCCGACGACGACATAGCCTTTGACGCCTTGCGGCAGCTTGGCCACCTTGAGCTCGATCTCGACCGCCTTCTTGTTGCGCGTCGTTTCGCGCGAAACCGCGATAAGATCGGTGACGAAGGTCTTCAGGTCGACCGTTCCCGCATCCTCGCGCGCGAGCTCGGCATCGAGGCGCGACGCGTCGGAAATGTCGGTGATCAGCCGGTCGAGGCGGCGGACATCGTGCTGGATGATCTCCATCAGCCGCGCGCGCGAATTCTCGTTCTTCGCCAAGGGCAGCGTTTCCACGGCGCTGCGCAGCGACGTCAACGGGTTCTTCAGCTCATGCGAGACGTCGGCGGCGAAGCTCTCGATCGCTTCGATGCGGGCATAGAGCGCGTTGGTCATATCGCGGACGGCGATCGACAGATTGCCGATCTCGTCCTGGCGGTCGGAGAAATCGGGGATCTCCTCGCGGCTCTTCACCCCGCGCCGCACCCTGACCGCGGCAGCCGACAGCCGGCGCAGCGGATTGGCGATCGTGGAGGCGAGCAGCATCGACAGGATGGCGGTGACAAGCGCCGCGATGCCGAAGACGCGCAGGATCGCCTTGCGCTCGGCGGCGACGATCTTGTCGATGTCGCCGCCTTCCGTCGACAGCATCAGGACGCCGAGCACGGCACGGAAACGCTGGATCGGCACCGCGACGGAGACGATCTGCTCGCCCTGCTCGCTGATGCGCACGATGGTCGAGGGGCTGCCGGTCAGCGCCTTGACCACTTCCGGAAACGCCGCGCCGTTGCCGCCCGGCTGTTCGCGATAGACCGGCAGGTCCTTGTTGCGGAAGAAATCGAAGACGAACTTTTCGACACGCTCGACAAGGCCCGGCTGCTCATCGTCGACCGGCGGCAGGTCGTAGCGCAGGATCTGGCCACGCGAATAGAGATGGCGCGAATCGAGCAGCAGATTGGCGTCGCGGTCATAGATGCGGGCGCGTGTGCGCGTCGGCGAGATCAACCGCCGCAGCACCGGGGCGACGCGTTCGGGATTGATCGGGAAGTCGAGATTGTCGAGCTGGTCGGAGCCAGGGCCAAGGCTCTCGCCTGCCTGCAGCTCCAGCAGCTTTTCCGGATCGATGCTGATCGAATCGGTCTCCACCGTCGCCGAGGCCGCGATCGCGCCGGCGATGATCTCGCCCTGCGTCATCAGGCTTTCGACGCGGGCGTCGATCAGCCCGTCGCGGAAGGTGTTGAGGTAGAGGATGCCGGTGACCAGCACCGCCAGGCCGGCAAGGTTGAGGAACAGGATGCGGCGGGTCAGGCTGGAGAAGATGTGATGGCCGAGGAAACGGCGCATAGGCACCGTGATCCTCGACAGGAATGACGGCAGCATCCTGGACGGCCGCCTGACCGCGCCCGCCCTTCTGTTCCGCTCTACGTCGACTGCCATCGAATAGCAGGTCCTGTTTAGTGAGTAGGGGTTAGGCAGTAGGCAGTAGACAAATGCTTGGCTGGGACCGGGGCGATCTATGAGTGCCCGCGGGGGTGCCATTCAGGACTGACTAGCGACTAATCCCCACTGCCTACTGCCCATTCCCTATTCACGCCTCGCGGAACCTATACCCGACTCCGTAAAGGGTTTCGATCATCTCGAAGTCATCATCGACGGCCTTGAACTTCTTGCGCAGCCGTTTGATGTGGCTGTCGATGGTGCGGTCGTCGACATAGACCTGCTCATCATAGGCCGAATCCATCAGCGCATCACGGCTTTTTACCACGCCGGGCCGCTGCGCCAGCGAATGCAGGATCAGGAATTCGGTGACGGTCAGCGTCACCGGCTCGCCCTTCCAGGTGCAGGTATGCCGCTCCTGGTCCATGACCAACTGGCCGCGCTCCAGCGAGCGGGCCTGCTGGCTGGGCTGCTTGGCGGCCGCCTCGCGCGCGCTCGTGCGCCGCAGCACCGCGCGCACCCGCTCGACCAGAAGGCGCTGCGAGAACGGTTTGCGGATGAAGTCGTCGGCGCCCATCTTGAGCCCGAAAAGCTCGTCGATCTCGTCGTCCTTCGAGGTCAGGAAGATGACCGGAAGGTCGGATTTCTGGCGCATCCGGCGCAAGAGTTCCATGCCGTCCATGCGCGGCATCTTGATATCGAGGATGGCGAGATTCGGCGGCCGAGCCGCCAGGCCTTCCAGCGCAGACGCACCATCCGTGTAGGTTTCGACGCGATAGCCCTCGGATTCGAGGGCGATCGACACCGATGTCAGAATGTTGCGGTCGTCATCGACAAGCGCGATTGTTGCCATTTCAAGCGGCTCCCTCATGAGCTGTCCCTTCTTTCGTCGAGAAGGGGCTTTTGCAGGACAAATTAGGTACAAAATGTGGCATAGGCTCCGCGCAGTGTCACGCACAGCGTGCCGGCGGCCGCATTCGCACCCCAACGCGGATTGGACGAACAACGTTTGCCAATCCTTTGGGCAACCACTGTGATTTTTTGCACATATAAACGATTTAAACAACTTTCAAATTTTTTAAATCGATTAATGATTTGATATCATTTGCCTTTTCTGGTTCTGAGCCACTCAGCCCCTACCGGGCTCCGGAAATCCACCGGTCAGACGCGGCAAATCCAGAGAGGAGCATTTGATGTCGGAAGCCGGCACACGCAACCCCGCCTGCGCGATAGACGCGATCGGCCTTAAGACCACGGGCACGGTGCGCTATAATTTCGGCGCCGCCGCGCTCTACGAGGAGGCGATGCGCCGCGGCGAGGCCAGGCTGACCGCGGATGGCGCCCTGGTCGCCGAGACCGGCCAGCATACGGGGCGCTCGCCCAGGGACAAATTCGTCGTCCGCGACGACGCCACCGAGCCGCATGTCTGGTGGGACAACAACAAGGCGATGTCGCCGGCCCAGTTCGATGCGCTGCTTGCCGATTTCCGTGCTCATGCCGCGCACAAGGACCTCTACGTCCAGGATCTGGTCGGTGGCGCCGACACCGACCTGCAGCTGCCGACCAGGGTCATCACCGAATTCGCCTGGCATTCGCTGTTCATCCGCAATCTCCTGATCAGGCCCGAACCGTCGCAGCTTGAGCATTTCGTGCCGGCGATGACGATCATCGACCTGCCGTCCTTCCGCGCCAATCCGGCCCGCCACGGCACCCGCACCGAGACGGTGATCGCTGTCGATCTGACGCGCATGATCGTGCTGATCGGCGGCACCTCCTACGCCGGCGAGATGAAGAAGTCGGTGTTCACCGCGCTCAACTACCTGTTGCCGGCGAAGGGCGTGATGCCGATGCACTGCTCGGCCAATGAAGGTCCGGCCGGCGACGCGGCCGTGTTCTTCGGCCTCTCCGGAACCGGCAAGACGACGCTGTCGGCCGACCCCTCGCGCACGCTGATCGGCGACGACGAACATGGCTGGGGCCCGCACGGCATCTTCAATTTCGAAGGCGGCTGCTATGCCAAGACGATCAGGCTTTCGGCCGAGGCCGAGCCGGAAATCTTCGCCACCACGCAGCGCTTCGGAACGGTGCTGGAAAATGTCGTGCTCGGCGCCGACCGCGTGCCGGATTTCAACGATGGCAGCCTGACCGAAAACACGCGCTGCGCCTATCCGCTCGACTACATCCCCAATGCCTCGAAGACCGGCCGCGCCAGCCATCCCAGCAACATCATCATGCTGACTGCCGACGCTTTCGGCGTGATGCCGCCGATCGCCAGGCTGACCCCGGCGCAGGCCATGTATCATTTCCTCTCCGGCTATACGGCCAAGGTCGCCGGCACCGAAAAAGGCGTCACCGAACCGGAAGCGACCTTCTCGACCTGCTTCGGTGCGCCCTTCATGCCGCGCCACCCGTCCGAATACGGCAACCTGCTGCGCGAGCTGATCGCCCGCCACGGCGCCGACTGCTGGCTGGTCAACACCGGCTGGACCGGCGGCGCCTACGGCACTGGCCGCCGCATGCCGATCAAGGTGACGCGGGCGCTGCTCGCCGCCGCCCTCGACGGTTCGCTGAAGACCGCCGATTTCCGCACCGATGCCAATTTCGGCTTTGCGGTGCCGGTGGCGGTTGCCGGCGTTGACCGCGCCATCCTCGATCCCCGCTCGACCTGGGCCGACAAGCCGGCCTATGACCGGCAGGCGGCCAGGCTGGTAGGCATGTTCGCCGCCAATTTCGAGAAGTTCGAGGAGCATGTCGACGCGACCGTCATGGGCGCCGCGCCGCGCCTGCAGGAGGCAGCCGAGTAACGTCGGGCACATTGCCGCCGTCAAAGGCCCGGCTTCCGCCGGGCCTTTTCTTTTTTGCGCTGCCGCGTCATGACTGCGCGCATGAATGCCGACGACAAGATCATCATCGCCGACGAAGCGGTCATCCACCCGGCCGATTTGCACGAGGATTTCATCCGCTCCTCGGGCCCTGGCGGTCAGAACGTCAACAAGGTGGCCACCGCCGTGCAGCTGCGCTTCGATGCGGCGAATGCGGCGGGTCTGTCCGAGCGCGTGCGCGAACGTACCCTGAGGCTTGCCGGCCAGCGCGCCACCAAGGACGGCGTCGTCGTCATCGAGGCCGGGCGCTTCCGCACCCAGGAGCAGAACCGGGCCGATGCGCGGGCGCGGCTGACCGCGCTGGTCGCCAAGGCGGCCGAGCCGCCGCCGCCGCCGCGCAAGAAGACGAAGCCTTCGAAAGGCGCCGTCGAGCGACGTCTCAAGACCAAGGCCGGGCGTTCCACGGTGAAGAAGCTGCGCGCCCGGGTGGACAACGACTGAGGTTAAGCCGGCGCAGAAACCGCGACAGCCGCTTTCGGGTCGCCGTCCTTCCCCATTGGTGGCATGCTCGGGCGCGCTAACCGGATCGAACGGAAATCCATGCTCGTTTTGCCCAAGGGTGTCCGCCATATGCCCGGCTACCTGCCGCGCCCGGCGCAGGAAGCGCTGGTCGAAGAGATCAGGAAGGTGGTGCAGGCCGCGCCCTTGTTCGTGCCGGCCATGCCGCGCACCGGCAAGGAAATGAGCGTGCGCATGACCAATTGCGGCCCGCTCGGCTGGGTCACTGACAAGGAGCGCGGCTATCGCTACCAGCCGACCCACCCGGTGTCGGGCTTGCCATGGCCGCCGATTCCCGATGAGCTGCTGCAATTGTGGCGTGAGGTGGCGGCCTATCCGCATCCGCCCGAAGCCTGCCTCGTCAATTTCTATTCGAGCGACGCCAAGATGGGCCTGCATCAGGATCGCGACGAGCAGGACTTTTCCGCCCCCGTTGTCTCGGTGTCGCTGGGCGACGATTGCCAGTTTAGGGTCGGCCAGACGACGCGCGATGGCGGCACCAAATCATTTCGGCTGAAAAGCGGTGACGTCGTCGTGCTTGGCGGCGAAGGCCGCCTCTGCTTCCACGGCGTCGACCGCATCTACCCGTCGACCTCGGCCCTGCTGAAGAATGGCGGCCGGATCAATCTGACGTTGCGGCGAGTGACGATGCCCGCGCGCTAACCGAATCTACAGATTTTTCTCCTAGAGCAATTCCAGGAAAAGTGCGCAGCGGTTTTCCGTCCGGAATTGCGTCTCGACAAATCCCTGGCGCAATTCCAGGAAAAGTGCGCAGCGGCTTTCCGTCCGGAATTGCGTCACAACAAATACCCTAGGGCGGGTCAGCGATTCCATAGGCGCTGAACCGCTCTAGAGACGCCAAGGCATTGCCGTCGGGGTCGGGACGATGACAGATATCAGTTTGGCCTTCCATAGACTGCCGATGATATTGAGGGGAGCGGCCCAGATCGTTCGCAGGGATTCGGCCCTCTATCTGTGCATTGTGATCTATACTTTGGCCGGCCTGGTGTTTCTTAACGCGATAGGCGCCACCGACCTGGCGGCATATTCGATATATTTCGGGCGATGGACCTTTCTGAACTGTCTTATACTGCCCACTTTTGCCATCCTTATCGACCTGCTTGTCATTGTACGCCGCTTTGATTCCCGGCGTCGCCTTGCGGCAGGACGGATCTTTTCCACCTCGCGGTTGGCGTATTCGGCCTCCGGCTTGTGCCTTCTCATGGCGCTCATGATCTTCCAGGGCACATTCACCTCGGTGAAAAACGGCATGCCGGTCTGGCAGGGCGGGTTTCCATTCGACGTGGCGCAAGCCAACATCGACGCCTTCCTGCATTTTGGCGCTGATCCGTGGCGCTGGCTTTACGCGGTAGCTGAAAATGATCTGGTTCGCACCGTAGTCGAGTGGAATTACAACGTTTTCTGGTTCCTGCTGAATTTCGGCGCCCTGTTCTTTGTCGCGACGTCGCCCATGGCGGCATCGGTTCGAACGCGTTATTTGGCCTGCTTCATGGCGGTCTGGATCATCGTCGGCAATGTGCTGGCCGCCCTGTTCCTGTCGGCTGGTCCGGCATTTTATGGCGCGGTGACGGGCGACGTGGCCCGATTCGGCGAACAGCTGGCGTTCCTGGCCCATGGGGCCGCATCGCGCAATTCCGCTGTTACCTATCAGCAGTATCTCTGGTCGCTGCACGAGGCCAGGCAGGCGGGTTTCGCCTCGGGCATATCGGCGTTTCCCAGCGTGCATGTCGGCCTGGCAATGCTCAACGCGCTGTTCCTGCGCGAGTACGACCGCCGTCTTGGTGCGCTGGCGTTCCTCTATGTCGTGTTTGTCGCGGTAAGCTCGGTTTACCTCGCCTGGCACTATGCGATCGACGGCTATGTAAGCGCCGCCGTGACGCTCGTCGTCTATGCCATCGCGCGCAAACTGATCCCCGCCGATCCCCGGCCGGCGCTGGATATGCAGACCGCCACCGTCAATCGGCCAGAGGCGGTCGTCACGGCTTCTTGACGCTGGCGAGGATGCGCCGTCGCGGCCAGCCATGGTTTCGGCCGTCTATTCGCAAGATGCCAAGATGAGTTCCCTCGGGATCGCCGGCAAGGATGGTTCCTCACCTGCAGATCCATAAAATTTGAAGTTTCTGAAAAGACGCGGCCATTCCTGAAGCGGTATTTTCAATTTCGAACTTACTATTCTTTAAAAGACGTCATGCGATACCGAGGGCAACGATTGCTCGGGGTATCGTCCTCTCCATGTCTTCTACCGAAATAGGGCAGCATTTCTTGCGGTCCGCCCGGTTTCCGGTGTGGCTCTTGCAAGAGAACCGCCGCAATGCGGCGCTTTACGGGACGATCGCCGCGTTCGTCCTTGTCACCATGCTGGTCGCGACGATCAGGGGTGATTCGATCCTGCAACATGTACTGGAGTATGCAGGCCGCCTCTGGCACTCCTTTCTGTTGCTGAGCTCAGCCATTGTCGTTTGGATCTGTTTCCGCGCGCTCGTGCAGGGCCGTCACCAGTCCCCGGTCAGCTTCGCGGCGGCGAGCCTGAAAGCCTTGCTGCTGTCGAGCATGCTTGCGCGGTATTTCTACGCCAGCGCCATATTGGCGCTCTTCATGGCGGCCTTCCTCTATAACAAGACGATGATACCGGTTGTCGCTCCCTTCCAATGGGACGAAACCTTCTCCCGCTGGGATTCGGCTCTCCTGGGCGGCTATCAACCTTGGCAAATCCTCCAGCCGATGGTCGGCATGCCATGGATCACCCTTGTGTTCGACATCACCTATACCTTGTGGGTGCCGATGGTCTTCCTGTTCTGGGCGGGCCTGCTCGCCAGCCCGCGGGTCCCGGAAGCGGTCCGCGTCCGCTACTGGCGGGCGACCGTCGCCTCCTGGATCCTGATCGGCCTGGTCATGGCGACCATCTTTTCCTCGGCCGGGCCTTGCTACTTCGCGGACGTCGTGCCGGGAACACCCTCGCCCTATGCCGGTCTCATGAGTTACCTTGACGACGTCGCCGCCAGCTATCCGCTGTCGTCAAACTTGACCAGGGATTTCCTCTGGCAGGTCTATACCGGCCAGGTCGACCTGCCCGGCGGCATTTCCGCCATGCCCAGCATGCACAACGCGCAGGCGGCGCTGTTTGTGGTTACCGCATACTCCATCGATCGCAGGTTCGGTCACGCCATGCTGGCCTTCGGCGCTTTGATCTTCTTCGGCTCGATCCACCTCGGATGGCACTACGCGATGGATGGGATCGTCGCCATTCCGGCGGCGCTCGCCATCTGGTGGGCCTGCGGAAAGTCAGGACGGGTGAAACGATTAGGCTTCCTGGACGGCCGGTCTACTGATCCTCTGGAATCCGCCTGACTTTCGGAGCCTGGCAAGAAGAACAGCGAGCACGCTCGCAGCGAGGCGGATCACAGCTTCCGCAGGGCCACTTCCTCGACCAGGTGGTTGGCGCCCTTGCGCAGGATGAGATCGGCCCGCGCCCGCGTCGGCAGGATGTTCTCGCGCAGGTTCTTCAGGTTGATGTTGGTCCACAGTCCTTCGGCGATGGCGCGCGCCGCATCCTCCGACAGCTGCGAATAGCGGTGGAAGAAGGAGTCCGGATTGCGGAAGGCGGTTTCGCGCAGCCGCATGAAGCGCTGGATGTACCACTGGTGGATCAGCTTCTCGTCGGCATCGATGTAGATGGCGAAGTCGAAGAAGTCGGACAGGAAAGGCACGATCTTGCCGTCCCTCGGCAATTTGCCCGGCTGCAGCACGTTGATGCCTTCGAAGATCAATATGTCCGGCCTGTCGATGGTGACGAATTCGCCAGGAATGACGTCGTAGGTCAGGTGCGAATAGACCAGCGCGCGGACATTGCGCTGCGCCGACTTGATGCCGGACAGGAACCGGAGCAGCGCGCCGACATCGTAGCTGTCTGGAAAGCCCTTGCGCTCCATCAGATTGTCGCGGCGCAGGATCTCGTTGGGCAGAAGGAAACCGTCGGTGGTGATGAGATCGACCTTCGGGCTCGATGGCCAGCGCGCCAGCAATTCCTTCAAGACGCGCGCCGTGGTCGATTTGCCGACCGCGACCGAGCCGGCGATGCCGATGATGAACGGCGTCTTGACCACGTCCTGCGCGTTGAAGAAGGCCTGGCGCTGCCGGAACAAGAGCTGACTTGCCTCGACATGCGCCGAGAGCAAGCGGGAAAGCGAGAGGTAGATGCGCTTGACCTCTTCGAGATCGACCGGGTCGTTCAGCGACCGCAAGCGGTCGATCTCGTCCTCGGTCAGCGTCAGCGGGGTGTCGGCGCGGAACTGCGACCATTGCTCGGCAGAGAAGAAACGATAGGGGGAGTATTTCTCGGTAGGAGCAAGCTGATCCATCGAGTTTCCTGCCCTCCCTCGCGGTCAGCCCTTGGGCCGCGACGCCTTTTCGGCAACGCCCGAGCGGCCGGTGCGGCCCTCTAGCTCCTTCAGCACCTCGCCCAGCGGCACGCCGGCGATGCCGAGAACGACCAGCCAATGATATATAAGATCGGCGCTTTCCGAAACGAGGCCCTGCCTGTCGCCGCGGATGGCTGCGATCACCGTCTCGACGGCTTCCTCGCCAAGCTTCTGCGCCGCCTTGTCGATGCCCTTGGCAAACAGTTTCGCCGTCCACGAGTCCGGATCGCCGGAATGGGCGCGTTCCCGGATGGTTCTTTCCAGATCGGACAGCGAAAACTCAGTCATTTTCGCCGTTTAAGCCCGTTGAACCGGCGAGTCCAGCCGCATCGGCAGCCCGGCCCTGGCCATATGCGCCTTCGCTTCGGCGATGGTGTAAGTGCCGAAGTGGAAGATCGAGGCGGCAAGCACGGCACCCGCATGGCCGTCACGAATGCCTTCCACCATGTGGTCGAGCGTGCCGACGCCACCCGAGGCGATGACCGGCGCGCGCACGGCATCGGCGATGGCGCGCGTCAGCGCGATGTCGTAGCCTGCCTTGGTGCCGTCGCGGTCCATCGATGTCAGCAGGATCTCCCCGGCGCCGCGATCGACCATCTTGCGCGCGAACTCGACGGCGTCGATGCCGGTCTTCTCGCGGCCGCCATGGGTGAAGATCTCCCAGCGGTCGGCCTCGCCGGCGCCCGAGACCTTCTTGGCGTCGATGGCCACGACGATGCACTGGTTGCCGAACTTGTCGGCCGCTTCGGCGACGAAATCCGGGTCTTTCACCGCCGCCGTGTTGATCGACACCTTGTCGGCGCCGGCCAGAAGCAGCTTTCTTATGTCGGCCACCTGGCGCACGCCGCCGCCGACGGTGAGCGGCATGAAACAT
>NZ_RZOT01000539.1:0-4153 GCF_003999085.1 Mesorhizobium sp. M4A.F.Ca.ET.090.04.2.1 | reverse complement strand
GCAATCGGCGGCCTAGCCGCCGGCTGCAATCAGGCGGCGGGGGCGCGCTGCTCCAGCATGTCGATGCCAAGCAGATGGCGCACATTCGGGCGCGCCGCCACCAGGTCTGCGATCGTGTAGCGCGACAGCACGGCAAAGAAGGCGTTGAGCGCCTCGCGCAGCGCCGAGTTCAGCACGCAGCTGTCGACCAGCGGGCATTCGGCCGCGTCGTTCTCGAAGCATTCGGCCATGGCGAAGCTCTCTTCGGTCACCCGCACGACGTCGAACAGGCTGATCTGCTCGGCCGGACGGCCAAGCCTGACGCCGCCATTCCTGCCACGAACCGTCTCGACCAGACCGTGCTCGACCAGCGGCTGCAGAATCTTGAACAGGAACAGCTCCGACACCGAATAGGCCGCGGCAATCTCGGGGATGCGGCTCAGCCGTTCGGTATTGGCGGCGCAATACATCAGGATGCGCATGGCATAATTGGTCTGGCGCGTCAGCCGCATTTCGTCCTCATGAACCAGTAGCTTGGACCCAATATGGCCTATACCTTGGAACAATTCCAGACTGGCGGCGCACGATAGATGAATAAACGCGTCAACTTTATGTGCATGGTGGCGCAAATTGTGAGCCGGACAGGGTATGGCGGGCATTTGGCCGGCGACGACCCTAGATAAGATCGCAACATCGATCAGGAGCGGCTCAGCATGTCACAAGCGGCCCCGGCCATGAACCATGTCCGATTCGACACCGACGCCGATGCCAAGCTTGCGGCGCTGCGGCGCACCAAGCTGGTGGCCGCCACGGCGCTGGCGCTTTGCGTTCTGGTCTTCGGGCTCGCCAAGTCGCTCGAGGGCACCTATCCGTGGCTCGGCTTCGTCGCTGCCTTCGCCGAGGCGGCAACCATCGGCGGCCTCGCCGACTGGTATGCGGTGGTGGCGCTGTTCAGGCGGCCGCTCGGCCTGCCGATCCCGCACACGGCCATCATCCCGGAGAACCAGGAGCGCATCGCCGACAATCTTGGCCGCTTCATCGAGGTCAATTTCCTGGCGCCGGAGCCGGTGCGCGAGAAGCTGGCCGAGGTCGACTTTTCCGCTTTGGTCGCCGACTGGCTGGCCGATGCCGAGCGCGCCGCCGGCCTGTCGCGCTTTGTCGCCCGCCTGGTGCCGCAGACGCTTGCCGCTGTCGAACAGTCCGGCCTGCGCGGCTTTGTCACCAGCCGCATGCTGGATGAGGTCGAGAAGGTGCCGCTGGCGCCGCTTGCCGCCGAGCTCCTGTCGACGCTCACCGACGATCGCCGTCACCAGAAACTGTTCGACGAATTCACCAGGGTGATCGGCCGCTTCCTCAACGACGAGGAGGCGCTCTCCGCCATGCGCGAGAAGATCCGCGAGGAATTGCCGTCGCTGTTCAACCTGTTTCGCGCCGATGCCTATCTGCTCAAGAAGATCGTAGCCTCAGCCGGCACGCTGCTCGAGGAGGTGAGGACCGATCCCGACCACCCGATGCGGGCCGAGTTCGACCGGTTTGCGAAGACTTTCATCGAGCGGCTGAGGACGTCGAAGCAATATGCCAGGCGGGCCGAGCAGCTGAAGCGCGATTTCCTGGCGCGGCCGGAAATGAAGGCGCTGGCCGGCGACATGTGGGAAAGCCTGCGGCAGTTCATAGAGCAGGACGCCAGGGCCGAGAATTCCCTGATCCGCGCCCACCTCGCCAACATGTTCGTCGAGGTCGGCCGCCATCTGGCCAGCGACGCGCGGATCAGGGCCGACATGAACCAGGGGTTCGTGGTGGCGCTGTCGTCCTTCGTAGAGAGCCAGAAGAGCGGCGTGTCGAAATTCATCGCCGACCAGGTCAAACGCTGGGATCTTGGCCAACTCACCCGGCTAATCGAGATGAACATCGGCAAGGACCTGCAATATATCCGCTTCAACGGCATGGTCATCGGCGGCCTTGCCGGCATCGTGCTTTACACGGCCGAGCGGTTGTTCCTCGTCAATTGACGCAAGCGTGGCGTGCTCTATTCTTCTGTCAGGGAAGGCCTTCGCGGCAGATTGGGGAGCAGAAGCCATGGCGAAACAACCGGACTCCGACTCGTTCCTGGACATGTTCAGCAGATTCGGCCGCGACCTGAAGATGCCGAATGTCGATGTCGAAGCCATAATCAGCCACCACCGCAAGAATCTCGAAGCGCTCGAAAAGTCCGCCAGGGCAGGCGCGGCCGGAGCGTCCTCGTTGCTTGCGCGGCAACGCGAGATGGTGCAGGAGGCGCTGCGCGAGATCACCGATCTGGCACAAAATTACCGGGCACCCGGCAATCCGCAGGAATTGATGACGAGGCAGGCGGAGTTCGCCCGCAAATCCTTCGAGACGGCGCTGAAGAATGCCGGCGAGGTGGCTGAAATGGCCAGGAAATCCGGCACGGAATCCATCGAGATCCTGCGCGAGCGCATCAAGGACGCGATGGCCGAAATTCGCTCCGGCTACGAGAAGAAGTGACTTTTCCAGTCAGCTTCGCTTTGCTGCCTGCCAGATATGATCGTGCATTTCGGGCGTTAAGTCCCGGGCGCGCGGAGGCCGCGCTTGCCTTCCGGCGACACTGTGGATGAGCTGCCACCCACGGCGGCAAAACGCGGCCTGTCGGAACCGAATTGCCCGGCGGCGAATTGACAGGGGGCTCCGCTTCGTGGTCGGGAGACGGGCGAAACGATCGGGAAAGCAGGAATGACGGAAGCACGGCCGAGGACGCCGCCGACCTTCGAGCAGTTGAGGACGATGGCCGGGCTGGAAGTCGGGGTGTCGGAATGGACGACGGTCGACCAGCACCGTATCGACCAGTTCGCCGAATGCACCGGCGACCACCAGTGGATCCATGTTGACCCTGAAAGGGCGAAGCGGCAGAGCCCGTTCCGCACCACGATCGCGCATGGCTATCTGACGCTGTCGATCATCGGCGCGCTGGCACTCGACATGGGCATCGTACCCGAAAACACCCAGGCCGCCTTCAATTACGGCTTCGACAAGGTCCGCTTCCTGTCTCCGGTTAGAGTCGGATCGAGAATACGGCTCCGCACCACGCTGCTGTCGATGGAGGACAAGGGCCCCGGCCAGTATCTGATGAAGGCCGCCAATACGGTCGAGATCGAGGGCGAGCAGAAGCCGGCCCTGACAGCCGAGACGCTGGTCATGCTCTACGAGCGCCGCAAGCGGGCTTAGGCAAGATCCTTGCGCTTGCCGCCCGCCCGCCGGCTGAACAGGGCAAGGCCGAGCGCAACCAGCGCAAGCGCCATCGCGACTCGGAACGTGACCTGCATCCCTAGCAGGGTTGCCGATGGGGTCGCTGAATCTGCTCCAGCAGATGCCGCGGCGAATATGGCGCCCATCAGCGATGCGCCGGTGATCAGGCCGAGATTGCGCGACAGGTTGACGAGGCCGGAGACGACGCCGCGCTGGTCGGCGGTCGCGGCCCCCATCACCGCGGTGTTATTCGCGGTCTGGAACAGGGCGTAGCCGCCGCTCAGCGCCAGGACCGGGACGACGTAGCCGGGAATGCCGAACGCGATCCGGATCGACGAGAGGGCAAACGTGCCGAGAACGAGCGAGGCCAGGCCGGCGATCATCGTCGGCTGGGCACCGAAGCGGTCGACCAGCCGCCCCGCCGGCACCGCAGCCAGCGTCGCGACCAACGGTGCCGTGGACATTACCAGGCCGACGGTGGCGGGGTCGAGGCCCAGCGCTCTGGAGAGGTAGAACGGCGCGACCACCAACTGGCCCATCACCACGGTCGAGACGACGACGCTCATGGCGAGGCTTGCGGTCAGCATGCGGTCGCCGAATGCAGCCAGGCGGACGAGCGGAGTCTCGACCTTCAATTCCGTCACGATGAACAAGGCGACGCCAAGGGCGGCAACGGCAAGCAGGCCGAGATTGAGCAGACCAAAGCTGCCCTTGCCCAGTGTCATGGCCAGCGCATAGGCGGCCAGCGTCAAGGCGAGCAGAACCGTCCCAGGAGTATCGAAGGTGCTTCGTCCCGGCCCGGACCTGCCTTCGTTGGGCAGTGCGCGCCAGGCAAGCGCGAAAGCCAGCATGCCGAGCGGCACATTGACCAGGAAGATCGCCCGCCAGCCGGCGCCGGCGATCAGCAACCCGCCGAGCGACGGGCCAAGCA
>NZ_RZOT01000538.1:0-4167 GCF_003999085.1 Mesorhizobium sp. M4A.F.Ca.ET.090.04.2.1 | reverse complement strand
GATTGGGCAGCGTCCGGTGAGGAAGCCTCCCCCGACGATGCCGGGCCTGCCGATGCGGCTGCGCCCGCGGCGGAGCGGCCGCGCCTGCAGGTGCCGCCGCTGCGGCTCGACGGCTTCGTGCCATCGGCTTTCTCGACCGGTGAGGAAGCCAAGGCGCCCGATACCTCCATACTCGGCAAGCTGCCGGTGCCGCTGCTCATCCACTCCGGCGACGCGCTCTACTATGCCAATGACGAGTTCCTGCGCCTGACCGGGTATGACACGCTCGACGAGCTGACGGATGCCGGCGGGCTCGGCGCCCTATTTGCCGATCCCTATTCGCCACCCGAGGACGGCGCTGCCGGCGAAAGCGACCATGCGCTCAAGTTGAAGACGCGCGACGGGCAGGAATTCCCGATCGACGCCATCCTGCGCTCGGTGCCGTGGCGCGCCGGCAAGGCGCTGATGCTGGTGGTGCGCCGCTCCGGCGAGGAGGGCGCGGCGCCCGCGCATTTCAGCGCCGCCAATGACGAGCCCACCCAGCAGCCCGACACTTCCGAGCTGAAGAGCCGCATCGCCGAAATGCGCACCATCATCGACACCGCCACCGACGGCGTGGTGCTGATCGGCCGCGACGGCAACATCCGCTCGATCAGCCGGCCGGCGGAAGCGCTGTTCGGCTTCGACAGCGACGAGGTCGCCGGCAAGCCATTCGCCTCGCTGTTCGCCATCGAGAGCCAGCGCGCGGCGCGCGATTATCTTGGCGGGTTGTCCGAACCCGGCGTGGCGAGCGTGCTCAATGACGGCCGCGAGGTAATCGGGCGCGAGTCGCAGGGACGGTTCATTCCGCTGTTCATGACCATCGGCCGGCTGCCCGGCGACAGCGGCTTCTGCGCCGTCGTGCGCGACATCACGCAGTGGAAGCGGGCCGAGGAAGACCTTACCCAGGCGCGCGCCGTGGCCGAGCGCGCCTCCTCGCAGAAGACGGATTTCCTGGCCCGCATCAGCCACGAGATCCGCACGCCGCTCAACGCCATCATCGGCTTCTCGGAACTGATGGTGGACGAGAAGTTCGGTCCTGTCGCCAACGATCGCTACCGCGACTATCTGCGCGATATCAACCGGTCGGGCAACCATGTGCTCGACCTCGTCAACGACCTGCTCGACATCTCCAAGATCGAGGCCGGCCAGCAGGAGATGGATTACGAGGCGGTGTCGCTCAACGACACGTTGGCCGAAACGGTGGCAATGATGCAGCCTCAGGCCAATCGCGAGCGCGTCATCATCCGTTCCAGCTTCGCCTCGCGGCTGCCGGAAGTGGTGGCCGACCTCAGAAGCGTGCGCCAGATCGCGCTCAACATCCTGTCGAACGCCATCCGCTACACGCAGGCCGGCGGCCAGGTGATCGTGTCCACCGCTTACGAGACCTCCGGCGACGTCGTCATGCGGGTGCGCGACACCGGCATCGGCATGAGCCAGGCCGAGATCGAGCAGGCGCTGAAGCCGTTCAAGCAGATCAATGCGCTGAAGCGCGGACGCGGTGACGGCACCGGGCTTGGGCTGCCGCTGACCAAGGCCATGGTGGAAGCGAACCGGGCGCGGTTCAGCATCACCTCGACGCCCGGCGAAGGCACGCTGGTGGAAGTCGCCTTCCCATCGACCCGGGTGCTGGCCGAATAGCGCACTGCGGGAAAAAGAAAAGGCGTCCAACGGGACGCCTTAAGGATGGGATTGCTGTCACAACGGGGGCTTGAGCGAATCTGAACCTCAGGGGACGAGGAACGGGATTTCTCCCTCAAGTTACGTGCGACTATCGGCGCCGTCCCTTAACAAGTTCTTACCGGGCCGCCAAAAAATTTACGAATGTGTACCACTCGTGAAATCTAGGTAAATTCGGCCGACATTTTTCGTTAACCATGCCAGGGCAGTTCAGTCGGCGAGCTGCGGCAGATTGCGGAACAGTTCCAGCGCTTCCGGATTGGCCAGCGCCTCCTTGTTCTTGATGGCGCGGCCGTGGACGACGTCGCGCACCGCGAGCTCGGTGATCTTGCCCGATTTGGTGCGGGGAATGTCGGTGACCGCGACGATCTTGGCCGGCACATGGCGCGGGCTGGCGCCAGTGCGGATCTTGGCGCGGATGCGCTTTTCCAGATCCTCGTCGAGCTTCACGCCGGCGGCCAGCCGCACGAACAGCACGACGCGCACGTCATTGTCGAAATCCTGGCCGATGCACAGCGCCTCGAGGATCTCCGGCATCTGCTCGACCTGATTGTAGATCTCGGCCGTGCCGATCCTGACCCCGCCCGGATTGAGCGTCGCGTCGGAGCGGCCATGGATGATCATGCCGCCATGCGCCGTCCATTCGGCGAAATCGCCATGGCACCAGACATTGTCGAAGCGCTCGAAATAGGCGGCCCTGTATTTCTTGTCCTCCGGGTCGTTCCAGAAGCCGATCGGCATCGCCGGAAAGGCCTTGGCGCAGACCAGTTCGCCCTTTTCCTGCCTGACCGGCCTGCCGTCGTCGTTCCAGACATCGACGGCAAGGCCGAGCCCGGGCCCCTGGATCTCGCCGCTCCATACCGGCTCGATCGGCACGCCGAGCACGAAGCAGGAAACGATGTCGGTGCCGCCGGAGATCGAGGCCAGGTGCACATCCGTCTTGATGCCGTCGTAGACGAAGCGGAAATCCTCCGGCGACAACGGTGAACCGGTCGACGAGATGGTGCGCACGCTCGAGAGATCGTGCGTGCCGATCGGCTTGAGGCCGGCCTTACGCACGGAATCGATGAACTTCGCCGAGGTGCCGAAATAGGTCATCTTCTCGGCGTCGGCAAAATCGAACAGCGCATTGCCGTCCGGATAGAAGGGCGAGCCATCATAGAGCAGCAGGGTCGCGCCCGAGGCGAGGCCGGAGACCAGCCAGTTCCACATCATCCAGCCGCAGGTGGTGAAGTAGAACAGGCGGTCGCCATCGAGCAGGCCGGCATGAAGGCGCTGTTCCTTGACATGCTGGATCAGCGTGCCGCCGGCCGAATGGACGATGCACTTCGGAATGCCGGTCGTGCCGGAGGAGAACAGGATGTAGAGCGGGTGCGCGAACGGCAGCCGTTCGAAGCTTACGGGCTTCGCGACGAAGGACGACAAGGCCGCCTCCAGGGCGTCCGCCTTGTCGATGGTCGCGGCGACGTCGGCCGAGGTGCCGAGATAGTCGACGATCAGCACCTTGCGGACGCTCGCAAGCCTGGCCGCCACCGCCCTGACCTTGTCGGCGACTTCGATCGCCTTGCCGTTATACCAGTAACCGTCAGGCGCGATGAAGACCACCGGCTCGATCTGGCCGAAACGGTCGAGAACGCCCTGCTCGCCGAAATCCGGCGAACAGGACGACCAGACGGCGCCGATCGAAGCGGCGGCGAGCATGGCGGCGACGGTCTCCGGCATGTTGGGCATCATTGCCGCGATGCGGTCGCCCTTCTTCACCTTCAGCGACAGGAAGAGCTGCTGCAGGCGCGACGTCAGCGCATTGAGTTCGTTCCACGACAGCCGCCGCTCGACCTTGTCCTCGCCGCGAAAAACGATCGCATCGCCGGAGCCGGTTTTCTTCAGCAGGTTCTCGGCGAAGTTCAGCCTGGCGTCGGGAAAGAAGGCGGCGCCCGGCATCCTGTCGCCGTCGACCAGCACGCGTTCGCCCTTGTCGCCGACGACACCGCAAAAATCCCAGGCTAGGCCCCAGAACGCCTCGCGCTCGTCGATCGACCAGCGGTGGAGCTCGGCATAGGAGGAAAAGGCCGTACCCGTCTTGGCCGCCGCGGCCTTCATGAAGGCGGTCATGGGCGCCGCGTCGATCTGGTCTTGCGTCGGCGTCCACAAGGCGGTGTCGGCGGCCATGCTCGTTCCTCCCAAAAACGCGACGCGTTCGCGGCAGTTAAGCCCAACGCCGCGTACGTCGTTGTCCCAAAACCGGCGTGTAATTTCCGGCGACGGCCGGTGGCACCGCTTATGCATACCGCAGCGCAGCAGAGCAAGATTTTGTTCGGCCGGCGGCTTCAGATGTGCGCAAATGCCATCGCCGGGCCATAAAGACTTGAAATGCGTCGGCGCTGGGGTACATCCGTCGGACGATTTGTCGGCAATGGAAGCATATAGGGCGATATGCCATCATCTTTGATCCGGCGCGGAGCATGGGCG
>NZ_RZOT01000537.1:0-4171 GCF_003999085.1 Mesorhizobium sp. M4A.F.Ca.ET.090.04.2.1 | reverse complement strand
CAGGTTGGAGAGCGAGGAATAGCCGGTGCCGAAGTCGTCCATGGCGACGCGGACGCCGAGCGCCTTGACCTGCCGCAAGGTGGCCAGCGCTCGCGGCATGTCCTTGACCAGCGCCGTCTCGGTGATCTCGAGTTCGAGCCTGCCGGGCGCCAGGCCGGACCGCAACAGCACCTCATGCACCTTGCGGCTGAAGTTCGGATTGTGCAGCTGCACGGCCGAGACATTGACGGCGACCATCAGCGGGTTCTTCCAGCGGGCGGCTTCCTCGCAGGCGGCCGAAAGCACCCATTCGCCGATCTGGATGATGGCGCCGCTGTCCTCGGCCACCGGGATGAAGACGGCAGGCGAGATGTCGCCATGTTCGGGATGGTGCCAGCGGATCAGCGCCTCGAAGCCGATCATCCTGCCGGTGCTGATCTCCTTCTGCGGCTGGTAGACGAGCCGGAATTCGCCGCGCGCCACCGCCTGGCGCAGATCGTGCTCCATCACTCGCCGGTCGCGCGCCTCGGCGCCCATCGAGGCCTCGAAGTAACGATAGGTGTCCTTGCCCTCCGCCTTGGCGCGGTAGAGCGCGGTGTCGGCGTGGCTGACGAGGGCCGCCTGCTCATCGGCGTCCAGCGGGTAGAGGGCGATGCCGATGCTGGCCGACACAAGGCCGCCGCCCGGCGACAGCCGGTTCTCCTCGCGTATGGCGGCCAGGACCGCCTCGGCGATACGGCCGGCCGCCTGTGGGTCGGGGAGGTTGGGCGCGATGATGGCGAATTCATCGCCGCCGAGGCGGGCCAGCATCTGCCCGTGGCGAAGTTTGCTCGAGGCGCATTGCGCCACCTTCTGCAGCATCGCGTCGCCGGCGGCATGGCCGAACAGATCGTTGACTTCCTTGAACCGGTCGAGGTCGAGCAGCATGAGCGCGAGCTGACCGTCCTTGCCGCCGCGGCCCGCCGCGGCGATCTCGGCTTCCAGCCGGCTGTTGAAGCTGCGGCGGTTGGCAAGCCCGGTCAGCGGGTCGTAGTGGGCGAGGCGGATGATCTCCTGCTCCGCCTTCTTGCGCTCGCGGATGTCGCGCACGGCGACCACGCTGTGCGGCTTGCCGCAATAGTCGATGGGCCTGGCGATCAGCTCGACGGGGATCATGGTGCCGTCATGGCTCTTGAGGTCGGTTTCCCGTGCCTGCCCGTCCGCTTGGGCCATGGCGGTGGCGGAACGCTCGCCGAAGAGGTCGCTGAGCACCATGGTGTTCAGTGTCGTTGAGGCGATGCCGGACAATGCCGCGATGCTGTCATTGGCGCTGACGATGCGGGTGCCGTCGCAGACGATGAGGCCTTCGACCGCTGCATTGGCCAGGCCATGCATGCGCTCGGCCTCCGCCTGGTGGCGGCGGAAGCGCAGGTCGATCCACAGGGCCGCCGCCGAAAGCACGAGGATGACCAGGCTGGCGGCGGCCGCCGCGAAGGCCTGCGACATTGGCTCGATCGTGTATTGCGAGATCTCGATCGAGCTATCCGGATAGATCGACACGGCCCCCATCGCGATGAAGTGCAAGGTGCAGATCGCCAGCGTCAAAAGCACGGCGGCGCTGACCGTTCTCAGCGTCGAGGGGCGGTGCAGCGCAACAAAAAGCGACATCGCGGCAAGCGTGATGCCGGCGACCAGCGAGATCCCGACAAGCAGCTGATCCCAGACGACCCGGCCCTGCACCTCGAACGCCGCCATGCCGGTATAGTGCATCGTGCCGATGCCGACACCGAGCACGGCGCCGCCGACAAGGTAGTGCTCGATGCCGCCGCGCAAGGTGGCGATCCACATGCCGGCGGCGGTAAGCAGGACGGCCGCGGCAAGCGAAAGCACCGACAACTCGGTGTTGTAGGCGTTCGGTATTCCCGGCGAGAAGGCGATCATGGCGATAAAATGCGTCGCCCAGATGCCGAAACCGGTCGAGGTGGCGGCAATCATCAGCCAGGCATAGCGGTTTCTATTGGTCGAGCGGTGGACGTGGCGAAGCAGATTGACCGCCGAGAAGGAAGAAATGCCGCAGATGAGTGCCGCCAGTGCGACCAATCTCAGATCATGCTCGTGCACGATACAATTATAGACCGTCAACATCTCGCGTCACCTGATCTTCCCGCAATAATCAAGCAATGAAATTGATTAGGGCTGGACGCTTGAAGAATCAGTTATTGCCCGTGCAACTACGGCGTGCGCGTTCGGTTGCAGAGGCGCCCGAGACGATCTCATGCGGGGGCGGCAATATCGCCTGCCGCACCTGTCCGACGCCGATGTCAAAAACACTCGCGAGGCTTTGAAACGCGGTCCTGTCCGCGTGCCAATCGGCTTTTCCACAGACCCGCAGGCCACAGCAGAACTGTCACATACCTTCTCTATGAGAGCGGGCAAGGACTTGCGCACAGCCTGATGTCACCAGCCACTCAAAAGGGAATCAAATCCATGTCGATCATCAAGCAGGGCCTTGCCGCCCTTGCCGCCGGCGCTCTTGGCCTGACGCTGGCGCAGCCTGCCGCCGCCGCGCCCGTCAAATTCGATTTCTGGTTCGGCCTTTCGGGCGACCTCGCGCGCGTCGTCGACACGCTGTGCAAGAACTTCAATGCCTCGCAGTCCGACTATGAGGCGGTCTGCACCAGCCAGGGCAATTATGACGCGACGCTGCAGAACACCATCGCCGCCTTCCGCGCAGGCAAGCAGCCGACAGTCGTTCAGGTCTACGATGTCGGCACCGCCACCATGATGCTGTCGGGCGCCTACTATCCGGCCGACAAGCTGATGGAAGAGAACGGCTACAAGATCGACTACAGCGACTATTTCCCCGGCATCGCGCGCTATTACGCGACGTCGAAGGGCGAGATGCTGTCGTTCCCGTTCAACTCCTCGACGGCGCTGATGTACTGGAACAAGGACGCCTTCGCCAAGATCGGCAAGACCGAGGCGCCGAAGACCTGGGAAGATGTCGGCGCCGACCTCAAGGCGCTGAAGGACGCCGGCTATGACTGCCCGATGGCGATCAACATTTCCGGCAACGAGAGCTGGCAATTGATGGAGCAGTTCTCGGCCATCCACAACCAGCCGATCGCCACCGAGAACAACGGCTATGACGGTCTCAACGCCCGCCTCGAGATGAACAAGACCAAGTTCGTCCAGTATGTCGGCGACCTCAAGAAGTGGTACGACGCCGGCCTGATCAAGATCAAGTCGAAGGACCTCGGCCAGGACATGGTGCAGGCCTTCGCCTCCGGCACCTGCCAGCTCATCATGACCTCGGTCGGCGACCACGGCACGGTCGGCAAGACGCAAAAGGAAGGCATGAGCTGGGACGTGGCCGAGCTGCCCGTCTATGCCGGCACCGAGCGCAAGAATTCGCTGGTCGGCGGCGCCTCGCTCTGGGTGCTGTCCGGCAAGTCGCCCGAGGAATACAAAGGCGCCGCCGCCTTCCTCAACTTCATCCATGATCCCAAGACGGCGCTCTTCTGGTCGACCAACACCGGCTACATCCCGGTGGCGAAGTCCGGCTTCGAGTACATGAAGGCCAACGGCTTCTACGACAAGGCGCCCTACAAGGGCCGCGAGGTCGCCATCGCCAGCCTGACCGCGTCGGAGCCGACCGAGATCACCCGCGGCATCCGTCTCGGTAATTTCACCCAGATCCGCGCCGAGTTCGGCACCCAGATGCAGGCGATCTTCGCCAACAAGGTCAGCGTTCAGGAAGGCATCGACACGCTGGTCAAGAATGGAGACGCCATCCTCGACCGCTTCCAGCAGACCTACGCGAACAAGGCGCTGCCCTGAGCGTCGGCTTTTCGTGGCCGCCCGCCGACAACAGGCGGGCGGCCGTTTCATATCAGGGCTTGGCCGCCCGGCGGCTTTGGCGGATCGATGGAAAAACGCGTCACTTTCTCAAGATGGTCGATCGGCATCCTGTTCGCGGTGCCGCAGTTGCTCCTGATCTTCACCTTCTTCTATTGGCCCGCCGGCCAGGCGGTTTACTGGTCGCTGACGCTGCAGCAACCCTGGGGCGGCGGCAACATCTGGGTCGGGCTCGACAATTTCCGTTCGATCCTCGCCAACACCGACTATTGGAACTCGATCACCGCCAGCCTGATCTTTGCCGGCATCAGCACCGGCCTTGCCATGGTCATCGCGTTGGTGCTTGCCACCCTGA
>NZ_RZOT01000536.1:0-4185 GCF_003999085.1 Mesorhizobium sp. M4A.F.Ca.ET.090.04.2.1 | reverse complement strand
GTGACCGTCCAGGCCGACGTCGCGCCGGGCAGCGATGCCGTCTCGGTGGCGCGCAAGCTCGGCACGGCGATCGACGCCTTCAAGGCGGAGCTGCCGGCCCGCTATAGCGTCGAGCAGGGCGGCGTCACGGAAGACAGCGCCAAGGCGCAGGCCAGCATCTTCGTGGTCTTCCCGCTGATGCTGTTCATCATGGCGACCGTGCTGATGATCCAGCTGATGAGCTTCCAGCGCCTGGTGCTGGTGCTGCTCACCGCACCGCTGGCGCTGATCGGCGTCGCCGGCGCGCTGCTCATCTCCGGCGCACCGATGGGCTTCGTCGCCATCCTCGGGGTGATGTCGCTGATCGGCATGGTGATCCGCAACTCGGTGATCCTGATCGCGCAGATCGACCAGCATATAGCCGCAGGCGAAGAGCCCTGGGCGGCAGTGATCAGCGCCACGACGCACCGGCTGCGGCCGATCCTGCTGACGGCGGCGGCCGCCATCCTCGGCATGATCCCGATCGCGCCGACCGTATTCTGGGGGCCGATGGCCTATGCGGTGATGGGCGGCCTGATGGTGGCGACGGTGCTGACGCTGGTCTTCCTGCCGACGCTCTACGTCACCTGGTTCGGCATCAAGGCGCCGACCGGAGCGACAGCCGCCACCGAGCCCGCCATGGCTATTGCCGAGCCGCAAGCCATCGCCGCCTGAGGCGGCGACGCGTTCCGACAAGCCACGGCGGAATGCCGCCGTGGCAGCCAAACACGAAACCGAAGGAAAACGACCATGACCCCGTTCTTTGGAAACCTGCTCATCCGCGTCAACGCCTGCTTCCTGATCGTCGCATCGGCCGGCGGGCTCGCCACCGACATTGCCGGCTCCTTCTTCGGGCGCGGCGCCGAAGCCATACTGCTCGCCGACGCACCCGGCACCGGCATCGGCTTCATCGAGGCGCACGGACTGGCCCTGATCATCGGGGCCACGCTCTCGCGCATCGCCTATTCGCGGACCTGGCATGCCTTCCTGGCTGCCGTCCACATGCTGCTCGGAACGGCAAACCTGTTGTTCTGGCAGTTCTTCATCGCCGCCGACGTGCTCGTCGTCGGCTACGTCACAACCGCGGCGCACTTTCTGTTCGTGGTTGCTCACCTCGCGGCTCTGGCGGGCACCGCCCGGCTTGCCGCGTCCCCCCGTTGAACTTCGATCGAGCCTTAAGGAGAGAGAAAATGCGTTTGAAATCCATGACGAAAATTCGTTCGGCCGCGGCCCTGCTCGCCATCGGCATGGCCGCCGTCGAGATCATCGGCGGCACGGTGCCGGCGCTGTCGCTGGTCGGCACGGCCGAGGCCCGCGTCGGCCATCCCTGGACGCCGCGCAGCGCCGCCGGTGTCGCCCGCCGCAATACGACATGGCGGGTGCTGAGGCACACCACTGCCTGGGTCGCGACCTTGCCGGCCGGCTGCGTCCGCACCAAGGTCAACGGCTTCGACGTCTGGCGTTGCGGCGGCACCTACTACCGGGCCTATCAGGGCCGCTACATCGTGGTCGTCGTCGATTGACGATCGGCCTCAGGCTAAACCTCGCCGAGGGCAAGTCGCACGCCTTCGGCGAGATGCTCGGCATCGGCCCGGTTCTCGAAGGGCACGCCGCGCAACGCGTAGTCGAGCGGCGCAAAAGCATCGCCCTCCTCGATGAGGGCGATCTGCCGCCGCGCCCTTTCCATGTCGCCCATCTGGGCATAGCAGGCCGCCAGCCGCGTCCGGATCCAGGGCGCCGGACGCGTGGCCAGCTCCAGCGCTTCCGCCGCCTGCCGGTATTCCCCCATCATGTAGAGCGCCAGCGCACGGTCGAACTGGTACCAGTGCGGGTGCAAGGGATCGATGCGGATGCCGCGCGCCAGCCAGGTCAGCGCCTCCAGCGGCCGGCCGCGCATGGTCAGCAGCATGCCCATCTGCTCGATGCTGTCGGCATCGCAGGGATTGAGCTGCAGCGCGATGCGCATGTGGTGCTCGGCCGCCTCGTGGTCGCGCATGTAGAGGCGGATCAGCGATTGCACGCGGTGGCCGGTCGGCTGGTCCGGCGACAAGGCCAGGCCCTTGTCGGCAAGGTCACGCGCGTTCTGCAGCACCGCGTCGCTGGCGCGGCCGAACTCCCCGTCCAGCGAGCGCGCCAGGGCGAGATAGGTGTAGGCCAGCCCATAATTCGGATCCTTGGCGATGGCCGCCTCGAACAATGCCTCGGCGCCGCGCTGGTCGGTCTGGGCCGGATCGCGCAGCAGCGCAAAACCGCGCAGCAGAAGCTCATAGGCGGCGAGGCTGGTCACCGGCTTGCGTGAGGCCTGTTCCAGCCCGGCATTGGTGACCCGCGTGACCAGCCGGCTGACGATCTGCTCGACGATCTCGCCTCCGGTCGCGAACAGACCAGCGCCCTGCGACTGGTAGCGGTCGCCCCAGAGCTGGCTGGCGGTCGCGATGTCGACCAGGCTGACGGCCACCACGACATGCTCGCCTTGCCGGCGCAGCGACCCTTCGACCAGGTAGTCGGCGCCGATGCGGGCACGGATCTGCGGCCACTCGCCACGGCCGAAGGAGGAGAAGGAAAAGCTCGAATTGCGCGCCAGCACGGTGACTGTACCGAAGCGGGCCACGCCGTTGATCAGATCCTCGGCAAAGCCGTCGACCATCGCTTCGTCGGCCGGATTGCCGCTCTCGTTGCGAAAGCGAACGACCGCCACGATCGGCTGGGAGCTCATCTCGGGCGGGGGTTCCGCCTCCCCGGCAAGCATGTAGCCGCGCTTGGAGACGGTGCGCACCATTTCCTCGCCAAGCACCTTGCGGATTTCGCGCACCGACTGCGTGAGCGAGTCCTCGGTGACGTAGACGCCCGGCCAGACAACGTCCATCAACTCCGCTTTCGGCACGACACGGCCCATGTTTCGGGCAAGATGCGAAAGCAGGGCGTAGGCCTTCGGGCGCAGGAACAGCGGCTCGTTGACGCCGCGCAACGTGCCCATGGCGAGGTCGAGCGTGAACCCGCCAAACCGGTATACCTGATCGGCAGCCGCCGTGGTCATCGGGACGCCCCTTCCCCGGACACTGGATCATGCCGCTTCGATTCCCACATCGACGGGGCATGACCGACGCATTATTGCGCAGTGCGCAATTTGGATCAAACTGACTGTCCGCGCGGGCATTATCGTCGGCCGGCCAAATGCGAGGAACCATGCACCCGACCGAGAAAGCGCTGTGGTTTGTCGAAAGCCATCTGCCGGACGCGATTTCGCTTGACGATGTCGCGCAAAGCAGCGGCGTGTCGCGTTTCCATGTGACGCGCGCGTTCGGCGCCGCCACCGGGCGCTCGGTGATGGGCTACATGCGCGCGCGCCGCCTGAGCGAGGCGGCGCGCAAGCTTGCCGGCGGCGCGCCCGATATTCTTTCGGTCGCGCTCGAAGCTGGCTACGGCTCGCATGAGGCTTTCACCCGCGCCTTCCGCGACCAGTTCGGCACCACGCCGGAACTGGTGCGCGCGCAAGGCTCGACCAACACCCTAGACCTCGTGGAGCCGATCCTGATGGACCAGTCGTTTCTCAGCAATCTCGAACCGCCGCGCTTCGAGACCAGCCGCCCCTTCCTCATCGCCGGGCTCGGCGTACGCTATAGCTGCGAGACAAGCGCCGGCATTCCGATGCTGTGGCAGCGTTTCGGACCCTATATCGGCAACATCCCCGGCGAGACCGGCGACGTCGCCTACGGCGTCTGCGTCAACGGCGACGACGCCGGCAATTTCGACTATGTCGCCGGCGTCGAGGTCGCTGACTTTTCGGAGCTGCCTAAGGAGTTCTTTCGCGTGCGCGTGCCGGCGCAGAAATACGCCGTCTTTGCCCATCGCGAGCACATCTCGACCATCCGCCGCACGGTCAACACGATCTGGAACAAATGGTTGCCGGCCTCCGGGCACGAGGTCGCCGATGCCCCGGAATTCGAGCGCTACGGGCCCGAATTTGATCCGCGCAGCGGCAATGGCGGGCTGGAAATCTGGATACCGGTGAAGGGCTAGAGCGCCAAATTCCAGGTCTGGCCGACCAGATCCTTGCCGAAGGAATGGTGGCGCTCTTCTTCCGCCAGTTCGAAGCCCGCCGCCTGATAGATGCGGCGGGCCGAGACGAGGATGTCGTTGGTCCACAGCGTCAGCGTCCTGTAGCCT
>NZ_RZOT01000535.1:0-4194 GCF_003999085.1 Mesorhizobium sp. M4A.F.Ca.ET.090.04.2.1 | reverse complement strand
GATCGTCGCCGGGGGAACCGTCGCCGCGCGGCATCGCCGGCGAAAATCTGTCCAGCGACGAGATGATGCCCCTTAGCACCTTCAGTTCCGGCTCGGCGAAACCGGCGCGCGTCAGCACGGCACGCAGATTGTCGACCATCTTCGGTTTCTTCCCTTCCGGGCGGAAATAGCCGCGCGCCTCCAGCGCGCCTTCAAGATAGGTGAACAGGCTCTGCAACTGTTCCTTGGTCGCCGGCACGAGTTCCGGTCCGGAGAAGTTGGTTTGGGTCTCGTCATCCAGCCCCGACTTCATCCATTCATAGGACATCAACAGCACCGCCTGGGCGATGTTGAGCGACGAAAAGCCAGGATCGACCGGAAAGGTGACGATCTCGTCGGCGAGCCCGACTTCCTCATTGTAGAGGCCGAAGCGTTCGCGGCCGAACAGAATGCCGGTGCGCTGCCCGGCACGCTGCCGCGTCCTCAGCGCCCTGCCCGCCTCGACCGGTCCGCGCACGGCCTTGAAGCCGTCGCGCTCGCGCGCCGTCGTGGCGAAGACGAAATTGAGATCGGCGATCGCCGAGGCGAGATCGTCGAAGACCCGCACCGCATCGATGACATGATCGGCGCGGCTTGCCGCGGCGCGCGCCTTCTCGCTCGGCCAGCCGTCGCGAGGATTGACCAGCCTGAGCTCGGCAAGACCGAAATTGGCCATGGCGCGCGCGACCATGCCGATGTTCTCGCCAAGCTGCGGCTCGACCAGGATGATCGCCGGACCTGCTGCGGGGGTATCGTTAGGATCTTCGTTGGCTGGCATGGGCGTCAATGAACTGCTGTTTGCGGCATTTCGGCGACCCCTGCCATATTCGGCCGTGAAAATGAAGCTTTGGCAAAGAACGGCATGAAGTCGCGGGCGGATCGGCGTTTGCGCGCTCAAAAGGCCTTTGATATACGCTGCGCATCCCCGGCCGAAAGCCATGCGGGCAAGGCCGTTCCGATCCCCAGCAACGAGGCATTCTTTCCATGGCGAAGATCAAGGTGGCGAACCCGGTCGTCGAACTCGACGGCGACGAGATGACCCGCATCATCTGGCAGTTCATCAAGGACAAGCTGATCCACCCCTATCTCGACCTCAAGCTCGACTATTACGATCTCGGCATCGAGCACCGCGACGCCACCAACGACCAGGTGACGATCGACTCGGCCAACGCCATCAAGAAATACGGCGTCGGCGTGAAATGCGCGACGATCACTCCCGACGAGCAGCGCGTCGAGGAATTCAAGCTGAAGAAGATGTGGAAGTCGCCGAACGGCACGATCCGCAACATCCTCGGCGGCACCATCTTCCGCGAACCGATCATCATGAAGAACGTGCCGCGCCTGGTGCCGGGCTGGACCAAGCCGATCATCGTCGGCCGCCACGCTTTCGGCGACCAGTACCGCGCCACCGACTTCCGCTATCCCGGCAAGGGCAAGCTGACGATCAAGTTCGTCGGCGAGGACGGCACCGTGATCGAGCACGACGTGTTCGACGCGCCGGCCGCCGGCGTCGCCATGGCCATGTACAATCTGGACGAATCGATCCGCGAGTTCGCCCGCGCCTCGCTGAACTACGGCCTGCTGCGCAACTATCCGGTCTATCTTTCGACCAAGAACACCATCCTCAAGGCCTATGACGGCCGCTTCAAGGACATCTTCCAGGAGGTCTACGAGCAGGAATTCGAGGCCGAGTTCAAGGCGAAGAAGCTCTGGTACGAGCACCGGCTGATCGACGACATGGTGGCCTCCAGCCTGAAATGGTCGGGCGGCTATGTCTGGGCCTGCAAGAACTACGACGGCGACGTGCAGTCCGATACGGTGGCGCAAGGCTTCGGCTCGCTCGGCCTGATGACCTCGGTGCTGATGACGCCAGACGGCAAGACCGTGGAAGCGGAGGCCGCGCACGGCACCGTCACCCGCCACTACCGCCAGCACCAGAAGGGCGAGGAGACCTCGACCAACTCGATCGCCTCGATCTTCGCCTGGACGCGCGGTCTCGCGCACCGCGCCAAGCTCGACGACAATGCCGAGCTGAAACGATTCGCCGAGACCTTGGAAAAGGTCTGCATCCAGACGGTGGAGTCCGGCTTCATGACCAAGGACCTATCGCTGCTCATCGGCCCCGACCAGCCCTGGCTGTCGACCACCGGTTTCCTCGACAAGATCGACGAGAACCTGCAGAAGGCCATGGGGTAAGAACCCAAATTTCGACATGCCGAAGGCTCCGAAAGGAGCCTTCGCTTTTTGGGCAGCAACACGAGCGGAAGCAAGGGGCTGACGATGAGCAAGCCAATCCTGTACGGCGCCGACTACAGCGTCTATGTCCGCATCGCGCGGCTGGCGCTGGAAGAGAAAGGCATCGGCTACGACCTCGTGCCCGTCGATGTCTTTGCCCCGGAAGGTGTTGCGGCCTGGTATCTTGAACATCATCCGTTCGGCCGCATCCCGGCTTTCGAGCATGACGGCTTTCGCCTGTTCGAGGCGAGCGCGATCGCCCGCTATGCCGACGAGGCCTTCGACGGCCCGGCGCTGCAGCCAAAAGACGCGCGCAGCCGGGCAAGGATGAACCAGATCACCGGCCTGCTCGACGCCTATGGCTACCGCGCCATGGTCTGGGATGTCGCCGTCGAGCGGCTGGAGCAAAATCCGCCCGACGAGGCCCTGATCGCCAAGGGCCTGTTGCAAGCGGAAGCTGTGCTGCGGACACTGTCGGCGCTGAAGGCCGACGGGCCGTGGCTGCTGGGGTCGCAACTGACCCTTGCCGACCTGCACGCGGCACCGATCGTCGGCTATTTCGTCAAGGTCGCAGAAGGGCGTGAATTGCTTGCCCGATTTGCCGACATCAGCGACTGGTATGCGCGCTTCGCCGATCGCGCGAGCTTCGCCAGGACCGAACAGGCGGGCTGATGCGCGCCGTCCATGTCAGCTATGCGACGCCGAACCTGTCGCAGGCCGGCAAGCTGCTGCTGAAGAGCGCGCGCCGCTTCGGCCTCGACAGTCATCTTTATACGCCGGACCACCCGGTGCTGGTCGACCTGGCGCGAAAATACCCATCGATCATGGCCGCGCCGCGCGGCGCCGGCTACTGGCTGTGGAAGCCGTTCATCACCCTGGACATGATGAACCGCGTGCCGGACGGCACGCCGGTCCTCTACAGCGACGCCGCACTGACTTTCATTGCCGACCCGGCGCCTCTGATCGCGCTTTCCAGCCAGCACCCGGTATGCCTGTTCAAGATGGGCGGGCGGATGCTGCAGGGCGCCTGGACCAAGCGCGACTGCTTTGTCGAAATGGATGCTGACCGGGAGGAGTTCTGGTCGCTGCCGCAGCTATGGGCCGGCATGCAGCTCTACCGCGCCGGGCCGGAAGCGAGGGCTTTCCTCAAGCTGCTGGCGACGGCCATGGCGAGCGAGGTTCGCCTGACCGACATGCCGAACATCCACGGCATTCCCAACCTGCCCGGCTTCGTCGAGCATCGGCATGATCAATCGGTGCTGACGATCCTTGCCAGGCAGCAGGGCGCCGCCATTTTTCGCAGCCCGTCGCAGGAGTGGCACGATCCATCGGCGTCAGCGAGCGAGCAGCCGTTCGGCCAAACGGTGTTTGTGCACCGCAGGCGAAACCTCCCCTATTTCAGGTGGCTTTACAGGCGCCTGCGGCAGAAATACACGGCCGGCCAAGGCTTCCTTTGATCATGCCCGATCTCTCGCGAGAGCCCGGCGGCATTCAAGCTTCCGCACCATAGTCTGAGGGCCCGTTCAGTCGGGCAGATAGATTTCCGCCTTCATGAAGGTCTTCGCGCGGCCTGTGATGCGCACACGGTCTCCGGCCAGCTCGCACAATAAGTGACCGCCGCGCTGCGAGCACTGGAAAGCCGACAGCTCCGTCTTGCCGAGCTTTTCGGACCAATAGGGTATCAGCGTCGCGTGGATGGAGCCGGTCACCGGATCTTCGGGAATGCCCGCGCCGGGCGCGAAGTAGCGGGACACGAAATCATGGGTCTCGCCGCGCGCGGTGACGACCACGCCGAGAGGGTGGAACGTCGCAATCCCGGACAGGTCCGGGACAAAGGAGCGCACGGCGGCTTCGTCGGCCAGCTCGACGAACAGGTTCTCGAAGTTGCGGAAGCTCGCAACCGGGCGCGCCGAAACGGTATCCTGAAGCGCGGACGCCAAC
>NZ_RZOT01000534.1:0-4207 GCF_003999085.1 Mesorhizobium sp. M4A.F.Ca.ET.090.04.2.1 | reverse complement strand
CTGCCATCACCGCGCCCGCCGTGCGCAGGCCGACGCTTTCGAGGCTGGCGCGCGTTCCCGGCTCGATGCGCAGTGCCGCGAGCGGCAAGGGCGCCAGCAGCGTCTCTTCCTCGCCGCCGGCGACGATGCGGTCGCCATGAAAATGCGCCGCCGCCCAGGCGGCGCCCGGGGTCGCCGCCAGCCCGGCGCGGACATCGAAACCCTGCTCAAGGAAGCGGACGAGGATCTCGTCCTGCATGGCGCGTTCGCCGCCGAACAGATGCGTGCAGCCGGTGACGTCGAGGAACAGGCCGTCGGCGCCGTCGATCGCCACCAGCGGCGTGTAACGGTCGCACCAGTCGGCGAGGCCTTCGAGCAGGCGGCGGTCGGCCTCGGGATCGGCCTCGACGATGTCGATCGCGGGGTGCATGGCGCGCGCGTCGGCGATGCCCATGCCGCGCTTCAGCCTGAGCGCCTCAGCCCGCTCGTCGAGGGCGGCGATGCGCTGGGCGTTCATGTCGCGGTGGCTGATCACCAGCGGTGGGTGAGGCGGGGGCAGGTGATCCGACGGCCGGGAACGCCAGGACCGCCCCAGACGCTGGCGCAGGATGCGGTCGGCGGCGAGATGCGGAAACCACAGCGACAGAATCCTTTGTTCTTTCCTTGCCCCTTCTTTCTTCGAAAACATGTTCATCGGGGTTCCACTCCAGTGTGAATTGTCCGGGGAGCGCGGTGCGGCTCTTGCCGATGCCGACGGTGAAGGCGGGGCGGCCGATCGAGCCGGCCAGCGGCCCGGCGATCGTCGCGCGGCTTGCCGAGGGCGCGGCCGACACGATCAGGCGCACGGGCGCGGCGGTTGGCTCGGCCTCGCCGGCCTGGCGCAGCAGGAACACCGGCCGGCCGGCGTCCTGGGCGCGGGCGTGCAGCCGCCGCGTCGCGGTGAGGTCGAGCGGCCGCGGGCTGCCGCGGATTTCGAGGATGACGGCGGCGAGCGCCGTCATGCGGGCGGCCTCCTCGGCGATCCACAGCGCGTCGAGCAGCCTCGGCGCCTCGGAAAACAGCAATTGTTCGGGCGCGATGCCGAACAGGCTCCGCAGCCCGCCGGCATAGGGAAAGCCGGCCTCGCGGAAGATTTCCGAGGTGCCGACCCACAGCACCGGCAAGCCCGGCTGCCGCGCGAGGATCAGGCCGGCAAGCGACAGGGCAAAGCCGGCGACGGCTCCGGCGTCGCGGGTTTCAGTGCCATGGATCTCGCTCAGCGCCGTCTTCGGCAGGCCGCCGCCAAGGGCTGCGTCGAGCGGCTCGACACCGGTGCGCAGGAACGCATCATGCGATGCAACGGCAAGGCCACGCCGAACCACCGTGACATCGGCGATGTCATCAGGCGACGCGCCGGCCGGCGCCGCAAGGCGCTCGGGCAGCGTTCCCTCGATCTTCGCGATTTGGCGGCGCAGGGCAAAAACAGTCTCCCGCGCCACGGCGGTCATCGCCATGACGGTCAACTTTCAGCAGCATTGTTCCTGTTATGTTCTTATAGATTCCAGAGGGTACCCCAAGAGTCAAGCCGACTCATTGTGAATTTATTCCTCTGTCGTTACGCGCTTTAGCGTTGGCCATCGAAGGCCAGCCGGGCCGCAAGTCCCGCAAAGACGCTCCCCAGCAACAGCTGCGGCGCCCGCTGAAACCGCGTCCGCCTCGACAATGCCGCGCCGATCCGGCTGGCGGTCAGGATGACCAGGCCATTGACGACCAGCCCAATCAGATTGAGCACGGTTGCCAGCACCAGTATCTGCCCCGCCACGGACCCGGCCTGCGGCTGCACAAATTGCGGGAACAGCGCCAGCACGAACAGCGCCATCTTCGGGTTGAGGAGATTGGTCAACAACCCCTGCCGGACGATGCGCCCTTGCGAGTAGCGCGGCAGGCCGGCAACCGGCGCAAGCGCTGTCCCGTCGGAGCGGAACGCTTTCCAGGCGAGATAGGCCAGATAGGCGGCGCCGGCGTAACGCACGATGTCGTAAGCGATGGGAACGGCAAGGAACAGTTGCGACAGGCCGAAAGCAGCGGCCAGCGCATGACAATAGGTACCAGCGGCGATGCCGACATAGGTCGCCAGGCCCGCCGCACGCCCCTGGCTGGCGCTGCGGGATGCGATCAACAGCATGTCCGGCCCCGGCGTCGCGGTCAAAGCGAGGCAGGCAATGGCGAAAAGTCCAAGGGTGGAAAAGTCCGGCATGGGAGCTCCTGATACATGGCCGGAACCGACCCGTACGCGATTCCCGCGCGGCAGCAAAGGATACAAGATACAGGAACTGCCGCATCATTTGCCTCGACCGGCGCGAAAGCCTATATGCCGGGATCAAAGGACAAAGAATGGCCCGCATCTACAAGACCCGCACCTGGCACGACCAGCTTTCGCCGTCGATGGAGGAGATGGAGTTCCTGGCGCTGGAGGCCTACGCCCATCTGCCGGAGGATTTCCGCAAGCTCACCGGCGAGATCGTCATCCAGATCGCCGATTTCCCGACCGACGAGATCATGGACGATCTTTCGCTGGAAACGCCGTTCGACCTGCTCGGCCTGTTCGAGGGGCGCGGCATCGCCGAGCGCTGGAACCCGCAGACCGGCGAGGGGCCGAACCGCATCACGCTCTACCGCCGCGCCATACTCGACTACTGGGCCGAGAACGAGGAGACGCTGGGCGACATCGTCACCCATGTGCTGATCCACGAGATCGGCCACCATTTCGGCCTGTCGGACGACGATATGGAGCGGATCGAGGAGGCGGCGGAGCAGACGGCCTAGGGCTTTCGCGAAATCGCATCGCGCCGTTCCTCTTTCCCCTCCGGAGGGAGAGGAAGGGTGCCTGCACCAAAGCGGGTTGTTGCCCGCGTCTACCAATCGCTGAGCTTGGTGTCGGGCGTGTAGTCCTGACCCTCGACATCCTTCACCACAGCCTGACCGCAGCGCATCGATTTGGTCTTCTTGTCATAGGCATAGGTCGGCGAGCCGAACAGGTGCCAGCCCTTGTTCAGCGACGCCGTCACCTTGTGGCAGAAGCTGGAGTCGTCAGGGCCGGACAGAAAGCGGTAAAGTTTCATTTTTCAGTCCCCGTGAGTTTGCGGCAATCGCCCGAAAGCGCATCATGCGCCGATGGCGGCGGCCTTCGCCAGAAGTTTCTCGGCCTGAGCCAGATGCAGCCGCTCGACCATGCTGCCATCGAGCGCGATGACGCCCTTGCCGGCATTCTCGGCAAGCGCGAAGGCCGCCGTCACCGCGCGGGCCTGGGCGATAGCCTCCGGCGACGGCGCAAAGGCCCGGTTCGCCGCCTCGATCTGCGCCGGATGGATCAGCGACTTGCCATCGAAGCCCATGGCGGCGGCTTCCACGCATTCACGGGCAAAGGCGTCAGAATCGCGAAAATCATTGGCGACGCCGTCCAGTACATCGACGCCGCCGGCGCGCGCGGCCAGCACCAATTGCATCAGCCAGGGCGTGAGATAGCGCCGGTCCGGCGTCGCAAGGATACCGGTCTCCTTGACCAAATCGTTTGTTCCGGCAACGAAACAAGCAAGGCGCGAGGCGGGATCGCGGCCGAGCTCGGCAAGCGCGCCGATGTTTAGCAGGGCTTTCGGCGTCTCCACCATCGCCCATAGTTTCACCGTGTCCGGCGCGAAATTGTCGTCGAGCAGGTCGGCGGCCTCCAGCACCTCGCGCGGCGTGACGACCTTCGACAGAAGGATGCCGTCGGCCTCGCCTTTCGCCGCCGCCAGCACGTCGTCGATGCCCCATTCGCTCCCCAGCGCGTTGACGCGAACGATCATTTCGCAGCGCCGGTTCGGGCGTTCGGCCAGGATGCCCGCCAGCCTTTGGCGCGCCGTGACCTTGTCGGCTGGCGGCACGGCGTCTTCCAGGTCAATGATCACGGCATCGCAGGCAAGCGTCGCGATCTTGGCCAGCGCCCTGTCGTTCGAGGCCGGGATGTAGAGCACCGAGCGGCGCGGGCGGTAGGTTTGCATTCTCGATCTATGCCGCCTGTGGACAATGGAGGCAAGCCGTGCGGCGCAGCCAATCGTGGGAAGTCGGCGCCGCCCCTCATCGCCCTGCCGGGCACTTCTCCCCGTATAGTGACGGGGAGAAGGGGCTGGTGTCCGAACCGGATAGATAGGTAACAGAATGGACCGATTGCATAGGTGACAGTTTTCTCCCTCGCCGGAGGACCCGGCGA
>NZ_RZOT01000533.1:0-4219 GCF_003999085.1 Mesorhizobium sp. M4A.F.Ca.ET.090.04.2.1 | reverse complement strand
GGATAGTGGCGATGCGGTCGTGGATGGTCGCCCCCATGCCGTTGAAGCGGGCGAGGCTGCCGTCCTGATGGCGGAAGAAGCGCAGCGCCGGCAGCATGCGGTCGATGGCGCCCATCAAAGCCGTAGGCGGCGTCTCGGCCTGGTTGGCATAGGTCTGGCGCAGCGGCAGCAGGTCAGCGAGCAGCTCCAGAACCGTCATCGGGTTGCGCGAGATGTGGCCGCCGTCGGGAAGGATCTGGCGGTCAAGCTCCTCGGCGAGATTGCGGGTGGCACCGCGCAATGCCGATGCCGGTGCTGGCAGCGACAGAGCGGCGAAGGCGAGCGCGATACGGGCGCGCAACCTGTCCTTGCCGTCGGGCATCGCTCGCGCCATCGAGCGGAGATAACGGATCTGCACGGCAAGCGATTTGAGAAAGGCACGGTAGAAAGGAAATTCGGCCCCCTGGAGCACGACGGAGGAATGCTGCAGCCAGGCGATCACGCGCTTGGCGGTGGTGCCGGGCTCCCAGGCGATGCCGGAAATCTGGTTGCCATGGATGGCGATCCAGTCGGAAACCAGCGCGCGGGCATTGGCGGCGGCAAGCTCGGTGCCGGCGGCACGCATATGGCGCAGCCAGCGAAAGCCGTGCAGCGTCTTTTGCCAACCGCGATTGGGCACGTCGATCTGGAAGGGCGATTTGCCGCCGGTCTCGACCAGATGTCCCGACAGCGGATAGCGGCCATAGTAGATTTCGAGCGCGATCTGCGGGTCTGCGAGTCTGAGATCCGGCGGGGCGATCAGGACGCGTTCGGGCGTGCGGCCGGAATAGCGCCAGCGATAGACCGGGCCGGCGCGCAAACGCCGGCGGGTCTTACGCCAGAACTCCTTCGCAACAAGCGTCCATAGCCGCGTCGTGCTGCCGGCAGCGATTGCCAAAACCCCTCCTGATCGTCCCGACCCAGGCACAAGCTTATATGATTCAAGAACTTATGCGAAGGCGGATTTCGCGCGGGTGACCGAGTGAACCCAATCGGGACGCGATCCTCCCTAAAAAAGTCGGCAAGTTTTACGAAAACAAGCGCCAAAGCGCGTCGTGTCGAAACGGATTCAGGCGATGCGCGCTTTGGCGAGATGCGTTAACCGGCGCGGCGCATGCGGGCGGCGAAGAAGCCATCGAGGCCGGACAGTCCGGGCGATTCGTGCGGCAGATCGGCCGGCGTGGTGCGCAACGTGCCCTCGGCCGTCAGGAACGGATCGATGCCGGCGATCTCGCCGCGGCGGACCGGATCGTCGACGACATCGGCTGTCTCGGCGAGGAAGGCGCGGTAAAGCTCCTCGCCTTCGAGCGGGTCGAGCGAGCAGTTGGAAAAGACGATGCGCCCGCCGGGCCTGGTCAGGCCGACGGCACGGGCGAGCAGCTTGCGCTGCAGCGCGGCGAGCTTTTCGACATCGGCCATCGTCTTGGTCCACGGCACGTCGGGATGCCGCCGCACCGTGCCGGTCGAGGAGCAGGGCGCGTCGAGAAGAACGGCATCGAACAGCTCAGCCGGCCGGTAGTCGAGCAGGTCCGTCTGCACGAGCTCAGCGGTCAGGCCGAGGCGCTCGAGATTTTGCGCCAGCCGCGTCAGCCGGTTCTTCGAGGTGTCGACGGCGGTGACGCGCGCGCCGGCAAGGATGAGCTGCGCCGTCTTGCCGCCGGGGGCGGCGCAGAGGTCGGCGACGCGCAGACCCTTGATGTCGCCGAACAGGCGGGCCGGCAGGGCGGCGGCGGCGTCCTGTACCCACCACGCCCCCTCGGCGAAGCCGGGAAGTTCGGGTACGGAGGCACTGAGCCTTTCCACCCGTATCGTGCCGGTCGGCAGGACGATGCCGCCGAGCCGCTCGGTCCAGAGCGCCGGATCGGACTTGACCGAAAAATCGACCGGCGCCTCGTGGCGATGGGCGGCAAGGATTTCTTTCGCTTTGTCCACGCCGTAGGCCGCCCTCAGCCGGCCGGAAAACCATGCCGGCGCTTCCTCGGTGGCGATCAGCGCGGGGGCGAGTTCGGCGTCCTTGGCCCGCGCCAGCGTGCGCAGCACGCCGTTGACGAGGCCGGAAAAGCGCAGCGTGCGCGGATCGGACTTGGCGTGGGTGACGGCAAGGTCGACGGCGGCGCTGTCGGGAATGTCGAGGAACAGGATCTGCGCCGCCGCCACATGCAAAATGTGCGACAGCGCGGTGGCGTTCTGCGGCAGCGGCTTTTCCAGCCGGCGGGAAAGAAGTCCGGCGATCGTCATGCGGTGGCGCAGCGCGGTGACCAGTATGGCGCGCACCAGCGCCCGGTCGCGCATGTCGAGCGCCCGGTATTGCGGGTGGCCGTTGTCGTGGTCGGTCAGACCGTCGAGCGGCGTGCGCGCGTCGATGACAGCGGCAAGCAGCCGCGCCGCCGCCTTGCGCGCGGCGAGGCCCGCGACTGCCTCGGTCCTGTCGTCACGATCGCCTGGGGTGCGCTGCCGGCGTTTGGCGCCGCTCACGACCACGGACCCTTGGGCCCGGTCGGGTTGCGGCCCCATGGATTGGGCCTAGGCTTGGCGGGTTGCGCCGGCTGCTCTGGCCGCGCGGCCTGGTCCCATGGACCTGGCGTCTGCTCGTCGTCCGCCGGATCGGATGTCGGCGCCTGGCGTGGCGCCTGCGCTGCGCGGCCGCCCATCTCGCGCGCCATCTCCTGCAGGGCGGCGATGCGGTTGTCGGTGTTGGGATGGGTGGAGAACAGACTGTCCATGCGCTCGCCGTGCAGGGGATTGATGATGAAGAGGTGCGCCGTCGCCGGATTGCGTTCGGCATCCGGGTTGCGGATGCGTTCGGCGCCGCGGGCGATCTTGTCAAGGGCAGATGCCAGCCAGAGCGGATTTCCGCAGATTTCGGCGCCGCGCCGATCGGCCTCGTATTCGCGGGTACGGCTCACCGCCATCTGCACGATCATCGCGGCGAAGGGCGCGACCAGCATCGCCACCAGCACGCCGACGAAGCCGAACGGGTTGTTGTTGTCGCGGTTGCCGCCGAAGAAGAAAGCGAAGTTGCCGAGCATCGAGATGGCACCGGCCAGCGTCGCGACGATGGTCATGGTCAGCGTGTCGCGGTGCTGGATGTGGGCGAGTTCGTGCGCCATCACCGCCGCCACTTCCTCATGCGAGAGCTGTTCCAGCAGCCCGGTGGAGGCGGCCACTGCGGCATTCTCGGGATTGCGGCCGGTGGCGAACGCGTTGGGCTGCGGATTGTCGATCAGATAGGTCTTCGGCATCGGCAGGCCGGCCTGCTTGGCCAACGCCTGGACGATGGCGTAGAACTCAGGTGCGTTCTTCGCATCGACCTCGACGGCGCGATTCATCGACAGCACCATCTTGTCGGCGTTCCAGTAGCTGAACAGATTCATGCCGGCGGCGATCAGCAGCGCGATCACCATGCCGCCGGAGCCGCCGATCAGGAAGCCGACGCCCATGAACAGCGCCGTCATCGCGGCAAGAAGCATTGCTGTGCGAAGGGTGTTCATCGTCTAGATCCGTCCGTGGTGGCGAAAGGGGTCGATCCTTGCGAGTTCATGGCTATATGATGGGAGACACCTGCCCCTGTTTCAATGCGCCGGGACTATCGCATGACCGACCAGACCAGCAAAGCCGATGCCGCGCCGGCGAGCGACGCGCCGCAAAAAACCCCGACGCCGGCGGCCAGCCGCGCGCTGGCCGAGGCTGAAGCGAGGCGCCTGGAATATCGCGAAAGGGAAGCCGCGCTGCCCAAGGAAATCGGCGGCCGCGGCGGCAAGGAACCCGGACGCTACGGCGACTGGGAGGTGAAGGGTCTCACCAGCGATTTTTGACGGGCGCGCTGATATTCAGGTGATGCCGGCCTGCAAGCGGCGGTTCCTGCGCTTCCGGTGCTCACATACTTCAAGTACGCTCCGCTCCGGTACGCGGAACCCACCATTTTCGACCCGGCCTGACATGAATCTCAACGCACCCTACGCGGCGTCGCGTTGCGGCTCGATCACGATCCAGCCGTGGTCGTCAAAAGCGATGCCGAGCTCGTCGTAAGAGGCGATCGATGCGTGCAGCGTCGCGATCGGATGCGTGTGCGTGGCGCTGATCACCATCAGGGAAGCGCCGGACGCTTCCGCCGCCGCGATGCCGGCCGGAGCGTCCTCGAAGACCAGGCAGTCGCGTGCGTCGACGCCGAGACGCCTGGCTGCGAGCTGGAAGCAATCGG
>NZ_RZOT01000532.1:0-4221 GCF_003999085.1 Mesorhizobium sp. M4A.F.Ca.ET.090.04.2.1 | reverse complement strand
CCTCGAGAACGATCCGGACATCCTGTCGATCGTTGCCACCTCGGCAGCGCTGACGCTGTCGGGCGTCCCCTTCATGGGCCCGATCGGCGGCGCCCGCGTCGGCTACATCAACGGCGAATATGTGCTCAACCCGCATATTGACGAGATGGAGGAATCCAAGCTCGATCTCGTCGTCGCCGGCACGTCGGAAGCCGTGCTGATGGTCGAATCGGAAGCCAAGGAGCTCAGCGAGGAGCTGATGCTCGGCGCCGTGATGTTCGGCCACAAGGGCTTCCAGCCGGTGATCGACGCCATCATCAAGCTGGCCGAGGTTGCCGCCAAGGATCCGCGCGACTTCACCGCGCCGGACTATTCCGAGCTCGAAGGCGAGATGCTGAAGATCGTCGGCGATGAACTTCGCGATGCCTACAAGATCACCGACAAGCAGGCCCGCTACGCCGCCGTCGACGCTGTCAAGGCCAAGGTCAAGGCGGCGTTCGCCCCGGCCGAAGGTGAGGAAGCCAGGTACACGTCCGAGCAGATCGGCACCGTGTTCAAGGAACTCCAGGCCAAGGTCGTGCGCTGGAATATCCTCGACACCGGCTCGCGCATCGACGGCCGCGACCTCAAGACAGTGCGCAAGATCGTCTCCGAAGTCGGCGTCCTGCCGCGCACCCACGGTTCGGCGCTGTTCACCCGTGGCGAGACCCAGGCGCTGGTCGTCGCCACGCTCGGCACCGGCGAGGACGAGCAGTATGTCGACTCGCTGACCGGCATGTACAAGGAGAAGTTCCTCCTTCACTACAACTTCCCGCCCTATTCGGTCGGTGAGACCGGCCGCATGGGTTCGCCGGGCCGGCGCGAAATCGGTCACGGCAAGCTCGCCTGGCGCGCCATCCGGCCGATGCTGCCCTCCGCCGACCAGTTCCCCTACACGCTGCGCGTCGTCTCGGAGATCACCGAGTCCAACGGCTCGTCCTCGATGGCCACCGTCTGCGGCACCTCGCTGGCGCTGATGGATGCCGGCGTGCCGATCGCCAAGCCGGTTGCCGGCATCGCCATGGGGCTGATCAAGGAAGGCGAGCGCTTCGCGGTGCTCTCCGACATCCTCGGCGACGAGGACCACCTCGGCGACATGGACTTCAAGGTTGCCGGTACCGCCAGCGGCGTCACCTCGCTGCAGATGGACATCAAGATCGACGGCATCACCGAGGAGATCATGCAGATCGCGCTCGGCCAGGCCAAGGACGGCCGCCTGCACATCCTCGGCGAGATGGCCCACGCGCTGTCCGGTGCCCGCGCCGAGCTCGGTGAATTTGCGCCGCGCATCGAGGTCATGCACATCCCGACCGACAAGATCCGCGATGTCATCGGCTCCGGCGGCAAGGTCATCCGCGAGATCGTCGAGAAGACCGGCGCAAAGATCAACATCGAGGACGACGGCACGGTCAAGATCGCTTCATCCAACGCCAAGGAGATCGAGGCGGCCAGGAAGTGGATTCACACCATCGTTGCCGAACCGGAAGTCGGCGAGATCTACGAAGGCACGGTCGTCAAGACCGCCGACTTCGGCGCTTTCGTCAACTTCTTCGGTCCGCGCGACGGCCTCGTCCACATTTCGCAGCTGGCCAACGAGCGCGTCGCCAAGACCTCCGACGTCGTCAAGGAAGGCGACAAGGTATGGGTCAAGCTGATGGGCTTCGACGAGCGCGGTAAGGTCCGCCTGTCGATGAAGGTCGTCGACCAGGCTACCGGCAAGGAAATCGTGCGCGAGAAGAAGGCCGAAGGCGGCGAGGAAGACGCAGCCTGATCGGTCTGACCGGATAGTTGAGACGGGCGCGGCGATGTCGCGCCCGTTTTCGTTTAGGGGGCTTGTTTCCCACGGGGCAAGGAAATGTCGGCAGAGCCGCTGAAGACGCTGTTCCATCCCTATGAGGCCGAGGCCCTGCCCTTGCCCGGGATGGGCGAACGCGCGCTTTTTCTTGGCGCCGAGCCCGGTTTCCGCTTGCCCGAAGGGTTTGCTGCCGCGCTCCATCTCGTGCAGGGCTTCCGGTCGCATTTCCGTGCGCTGCAGGCGGCAGGCTTCGATGTCCTGCCGCGAGCGGAAGGCGCGAGCTTCGACACCGCACTCGTGCTCGCCGGGCGCCATCGCGGCCAGAACGAGCTGCGTGTCGCCGAGGCGATCGAGCGCGTGGCAGCGGGCGGATTGATCGTGGTCGCGGGTGGCAAGGAGGACGGCATCGCGTCCCTGCGCAAACGCATCGATGAGCTCGTGCCGCTCGACGGCCACCTTCCCAAGCATCACGGCGTTGCCTTCTGGTTCCGCCGGCCCGTCGACGCAGGAGCGGCGGCGGTGCTGCGCGCGGCCAATCCGGCCGTTCTGGTCGAGGGCCGCTTCCACACCGCGCCGGGCATGTTCTCCTTCGATCGCGTCGACACCGGCTCGAAACTGTTGGTGGAAAGCCTGCCGGGCGACCTCAAGGGCATCGTTGCCGACTTCTGCGCCGGCTGGGGTTATGTGGCCGCCGAGGTCGCGCCCCGGTTCCCGGGCCTCACCGCGCTCGATCTCTTCGAGGCGGACTTCGAGGCGCTGGAAGCGGCGAAGGCCAATGTGAACAACACGTCCGCAGCGCCGCGTTTTTTCTGGGCCGATCTGCTCGGCGAGCCGGTCGAGCGGCGCTATGACGCCATCCTCATGAACCCGCCATTCCACCGCGGCCGGGCGGCCGAGCCCGAGGTCGGCGCCGGCATCATCCGGGCGGCGGGCAAGGCGCTGAAGCCTGGAGGGCGGCTGTTCATGGTGGCGAACCGCCAGTTGCCTTACGAAGCGGTGCTGGCGGCGGCCTTTTCGAGCCATGTCGAAGTCGCCCGCGACGGCATGTTCAAGGTGCTTTCGGCGCGCCTGTAATCTTCGCCGTCAGTGCATGCTGACAATGCGCGCCTCGCGCTTTTCGAAGCGCGCCGCACCAAGCTCGATCTTGAGCGGCGCCGGCCGGCCGAACAGATAGCCCTGCACCACCTCGCAGCCGGCGGCCCTGAGCAGCGTCGCCTGGTTCTCGGTTTCGACGCCTTCGGCAATGATACCGACGCCGAGCGCGCGCGAAAGTCCGACGATGGTCGAGACGACCGCGCCGGAGTTGGAATCGGTGTCGATGCGGCTGACGAACGAACGGTCGATCTTGAGCTTGCCGAACGAGAAATCGATGAGGTAGCTCAAATTGGAATAACCGGTGCCGAAATCGTCGACGGCCACTGAGATGCCCATCTCGGCAAGCTGCTGCAGGATGATGGCCGCGCGCTCTCGGTCCTGCATCATCGCCGTCTCGGTGACCTCCAGCTCCAGCCGCGACGGCTTGATGCCGGTGGCGGCCATCGTCTCGCGCACATTGCCGACGAAATCCTTGGTCATGAACTGGACCGGCGAGATGTTGACGGCGACGAAGCAGTCCTCGGGCAGGTACTGGGCGTCGCTGCAGGCCTTGCGCAGCACCCATTCGCCGATCGGGTTGATCATGCCGGTCTCTTCCGCGATCGGGATGAACTCCATTGGCGGGATCATGCCGCGCTCGGGATGCTTCCAGCGGATCAGCGCCTCATAGCCGATAACGCGGCCGCTCGGCAGGTCGAGCTGCGGCTGGTAGTGGAGGTCGAAATCGCCACGCTCGAAAGCGGTATGCAGCTCGGACTCGATCCATTGGCGATAGTCGGCGACCCGCCCCATGTCGGCATGGAAGACTGACCAATTGCCCACGCCGCCGGCGCGCGCGTTCTGCAGCGCAAGGTTGGAGCGGCGCAGCACCAGCACGGGGTCGACGCCGTCCTTGGGCATTGCGGCAATGCCCACCGACAGGCTGACCGACTGCTGATGCGAATTGAGCTGGTAGGGCTCCATCATCTCGTCGATGAGCTTCTCGATCGCCTCCTCGACCGGGCCCTTCAGCGCGCGGTCGGCCAGCAGAACACCGAACTCGCCGGCGCCGAGGCGCCCGATCACCGTGCCCTCCGGCATGCGGGCCTTGAGCCGCTCGGCGAAGGCCCGGATCAGATCGTCGCCATGGCTGTAGCCGATGGCGTCGTTGATGTGTTTGAAGCGATCGATGTCGATGTCGACTAGGAAAACCGGTTCGCCTGTGCGGATCGTCGCCGATGCCGCCTCGGCGATCTTGCCGACCATTGCCGGACGCGCGAGCAGGCCCGTCAGCTTGTCGAAATTGGTTTCGCTGAAGACATACTGCTCGGATT
>NZ_RZOT01000531.1:0-4260 GCF_003999085.1 Mesorhizobium sp. M4A.F.Ca.ET.090.04.2.1 | reverse complement strand
CCGCAAGGCCGAGGGCTATGACGCGCCGGTCTGCATCCTCACCCGACAAGCAGCGAAAGCGCTGTCCATCGTCCAGAAAGCTCTTTCAGCAAAGGGCCTGACCCTGGTGGTCTTCGACTGCTACCGCCCGGCGCGGGCCGTCGCCGACATGGTCGAGTGGACGCGAACGGGCGGATCGCCCGACCCGCAATGGTATCCGGCAGTGGAACGCAGCGACCTCATCGCCAAGGGTTATATCGGCGAACTCTCCAGCCATTCGCGCGGCTCGACCGTGGATCTCGCCATTGCAGCCATTGATGGTGCGGCCGCACCTCACCCTGCCTGCGGCGCGCCCGATGCCGACACGCTCGATTTCGGCACCGGCTTCGACTGTTTCGACCAGGCCAGCGAAACCGCGCACCATCCGCTCCCCGCCGACGCGGCTGCAAACCGCAAGCGACTGGTCGAGGCCATGCGCGCCGCCGGTTTCCGCAACTACGCCCGCGAATGGTGGCACTTCACGCTGGTGGCCGAGCCGTTTCCGAAGCAACGCTTCGACTTTCCCGTCACCGCGCCTTAGAGGTCCGGCCGCGAAGGCCGATCTGTCGCCACGCGGCCTTGCCCGAGGGCGGCCCCGCTTCTAGATAGCGTCGAGCCGGCGAGGGCGGTCTATCTAATATGAGGAAACCATTTCCCCAAGGGATAGACGATCGGCGAAAAATTTCTCCGAGACGCCAAAAAAGGCAACATTGAATGCATCTAAATTCTATCAATTCGCTAGAGTTCGGCCGTCATCAACGGAGGCGGAAATGACCAAACCTCATTTCAAGAAACTGCTTGGCGCGCTGGTCGCCACATCGGTCCAGTTCGGCACGCTCGGTTTCGCGTTCGCCGATACGACCCTTCTCAACGTGTCCTACGACCCGACGCGTGAGCTCTACAAGGCCTATGACGAGGCTTTCGCCGCGCACTGGAAGGCCGAGACCGGCGAGACCGTGACCATCCAGCAGTCGCATGGCGGATCGGGCGCGCAGGCCCGCGCCGTGATCGATGGCCTCGACGCCGACGTGGTGACGCTGGCCCTCGAAGGGGACATCAACGCCATCGTCTCGAAGGCGAAGAAGATCAATCCGGATTGGCGGAAAAAGTTCGAGAATAATTCGGCCCCTTACACCTCGACCATCATCTTCCTGGTCCGCAAGGGCAACCCGAAGGGCATCCATGACTGGAACGACCTGATCAAGGACGGTGTCCAGGTGATCACGCCGAACCCGAAGACCTCCGGCGGCGCGCGCTGGAACTATCTGGCCGCCTGGGCCTATGCCAACGCCAATGACGGTGGCGACGAGGCCAAAACCAAGGAATTCATTGCCAAGCTGTACAGCCAAGTACCGGTCCTCGACACCGGCGCGCGCGGCTCGACCGTGACCTTCGCGCAAAAGGGCCTGGGCGACGTGCTGCTGGCCTGGGAAAACGAGGCCTATCTCGCGCTCGACGAATTCGGCGCCGACAATTTCGACATCGTCTATCCGCCGACCTCGATCCTGGCCGAACCGCCTGTCGCGGTGGTCGACGCCAATGTCGACGCCAAGGGCACGCGCAAGGTGGCCGAGGCATATCTCGGCTACCTCTACTCCAAGGAGGGCCAGACGCTGATCGCCAAGAACCACTATCGTCCGGCAAAACCCGATCTGGTTCCCGCCGAGGACCTCGCCAAACTGCCCGAGATCAAGCTGATCACAATCGACGATCCGCTTTTCGGCGGCTGGAAGAAGGCACAGCCTTATCATTTCGGCGACGGTGGTATATTCGACCAGATCTACAAGCCGGCCCAGTGAGGCGCGACGGCCTCGCGGCCCGAGACATCACCGACGGCAATCTGGTCTGAATAAGAAGGGACGAACCAGAATTCCATGACCACAGTACCCGCTCCGGCGGGGTGGCGATTCAAGCAGCCGAGCGTCATTCCGGGTTTCGGACTGACGCTCGGCTTCTCGCTTGCCTACCTCACGCTCATCATCCTCATCCCGCTCTCCGGGCTGGTCTGGCGCTCGGCGGCACTCGGCTGGACCGATTTCTGGGCGATCGCTGCCGATCGCCGCACCATCAACGCGCTTGAAATCAGCTTCGGCACCGCCTTCATCGCCGCTGGCGTCAATGTCGTCTTCGGCACCATCGTCGCCTGGGTGCTGGTGCGCTACCGCTTTCCCGGCCGTCGCATCGTCGATGCCATGGTCGATCTGCCCTTCGCGCTGCCGACCGCCGTCGCCGGCATCGCGCTCACCACGCTTTACGCGCCGAATGGCTGGATCGGCAAACTGCTGATGCCGCTCGGCATCAAGGTCGCCTATACGCCGCTCGGCATCGTCATCGCGCTGGTCTTCATCGGCCTGCCCTTCGTCGTGCGCACCGTGCAGCCGATCATGGAAGAGCTCGACAAGGAGGTCGAGGAAGCCGCCGCCACGCTCGGCGCCAATCGTTTCCAGATCATCACCCGCATCCTGTTCCCGGGCCTGGCGCCGGCGATCATCACCGGCTTCTCGCTCGCCTTCGCGCGCGGCGTCGGCGAATACGGCTCGGTCATCTTCATCGCCGGCAACCTGCCATTCAAGTCGGAGATCGCGCCGCTGCTGATCGTCATCAGGCTCGAGGAGTACAACTATCCCGCCGCCACCGCGATCGCGGCGATCATGCTGGCGCTGTCCTTCCTGATGCTGCTGGTCGTCAATCTGGCGCAGTCATGGAGCCGCAAACGCTATGGCTGATCCCGAGATCAAATCCTACGAACCGCATCACGAAAGCCAGTCGGCGGCGGTCACCGAAAGCCGGCCGGTGCGCATCGTGGCGATGGTCGTGGCCTTCGCCTTCCTCGCCGTCTTCCTGCTCATGCCGCTAATTGTCGTCTTTCACGAGGCGCTGGCAAAGGGCGTCAGCGCCTACACGGAGGCACTGGCCAGTTCCGACACACGCTCGGCCATCCGCCTGACGCTGCTGGTGGCGGCGATCTCGGTGCCGCTCAACCTCGTCTTCGGCATCTCCGCCGCCTGGGCGATCGCCAAGTTCGAGTTCAAGGGCAAGGCTTTCCTGACCACCCTCATCGACCTGCCCTTCTCGGTTTCGCCGGTGATTTCCGGCCTGGTCTATGTGCTTCTGTTCGGCGCCCAAGGGATGCTCGGCGAATGGCTGAAGGCGCATGGCGTCGTCATCCTGTTCGCCGTGCCGGGCATCGTGCTCGCCACCGTCTTCGTCACCTTCCCCTTCGTCGCCCGCGAGTTGATCCCGCTGATGCAGGAACAGGGCAACGGCGACGAGGAGGCTGCCCTTTCGCTCGGCGCCAATGGCTGGCAGACCTTCTGGTTTGTGACGCTGCCCAACATCAAATGGGGCCTGCTCTACGGCGTCCTGCTCTGCAACGCCCGCGCCATGGGCGAGTTCGGCGCTGTGTCGGTGGTCTCGGGGCACATCCGCGGCCTTACCAACACCATGCCGCTGCATGTCGAAATCCTCTACAATGAGTACAATGCGGTCGGCGCCTTCGCCGTCGCTTCGCTGCTTGCCGGCCTGGCGCTGGTGACGTTGGTCTTGAAAACACTTCTCGAGATGCGCTACGGCGCCGAGATCGCCGCCACGCGCGGACACTGAATGCATATCGCCCAAAAGCGCGAACCGGTTTTGGGATAACGGCAGGCATCGACAAAAGGGACAGTTTATGGAAGTTCGCGTTGCCAACGTGCGCAAGGAGTTTGAGCGGTTTCCGGCCCTCCATGACGTATCCCTCGACATCAAGTCGGGCGAGCTGATCGCGCTGCTCGGCCCGTCCGGCTCCGGCAAGACGACGCTCCTGCGGCTGATTGCAGGGCTGGAACGGCCGACCAAGGGCACGATCTTCTTCGGCGACGAGGACGCCTCGCAGAAGTCGATACAGGAGCGCAATGTCGGCTTCGTCTTCCAGCACTACGCGCTGTTCCGGCACATGACGGTGGCCGACAATATCGGCTTCGGCCTCAAGGTCCGGCACGGCGCGGCACGGCCGCCGACACAGGAGATCCGCCGCCGCGCCTCCGAGCTTCTCGACCTCGTCCAGCTTTCGGGCCTGGAGAAGCGCTATCCGGCGCAGCTTTCCGGCGGCCAGCGCCAGCGCGTGGCGCTCGCCCGCGCCATGGCGATCGAGCCCAAGGTGCTGTTGCTCGACGAGCCGTTCGGCGCGCTCGACGCACAGGTGCGGCGTGAGCTTCGCCGCTGGCTGCGCGAGATCCACGACCGCACTGGCCACACCACCGT
>NZ_RZOT01000530.1:0-4264 GCF_003999085.1 Mesorhizobium sp. M4A.F.Ca.ET.090.04.2.1 | reverse complement strand
ACGGTCGCGCGCCAGGAACAATGTCGAGCGGCTGATGCTGTGGGGGCTGCTGGCGGCCTCGACCATCGCCATCCTGACCACCGTCGGCATCGTGCTTTCGATGCTGTTCCAGACCATCCAGTTCTTTGAGAGCGTCTCGCCGGCGAGCTTCTTCTTCGGCACCGTCTGGGATCCGCGCTTCGCCGCCGCCGGCTCGGGCGGCAGCCAGGGCCAGTTCGGCCTGATCCCGCTTCTGGCCGGCACGCTCTACATCGCCTTCGTCGCGCTGCTGGTGGCGGTGCCGGTCGGCCTGATGTCGGCTGTCTACATGGCCGAATACGCCTCGCCCAAGGTGCGGTCGGTGGTCAAGCCGGCGCTCGAGTTGCTGGCTGGCATCCCGACCATCGTCTACGGCATCTTCGCCGTCGTCACGCTGGGGCCGTTCCTGCGCGATCTCTCCGCGGCGCTGACCGGCGGCTCGCCCTTCATCCAGGGCCAGAGCATCTTCACCGCCGGCCTGGTCATGGGCGTCATGCTGATCCCGGTCGTCTCCTCGCTTTCCGACGACATCATCACCGCGGTGCCGCGCGCCATGCGCGACGGCTCGCTCGGCCTCGGCGCGACACGCTCCGAGACGATCAAGCGGGTGATCCTGCCGGCGGCATTGCCCGGCATCGTCGGCGCCATCCTGCTCACCGCCTCGCGCGCCATCGGCGAGACGATGATCGTGGTGCTCGCGGCCGGTGTCGCCGCCAATCTCACTGCCAATCCGTTCGAGGCGATGACGACCATCACCGTCAAGATCGTCAACCAGCTGACCGGCGACCTCGAATTCAATTCGCCGCAGACGCTGGTCGCCTTCGCGCTCGGCATCACGCTGTTCGCGCTGACGCTGGTGATGAACATCGTGGCCCTCTACATCGTGCGCAAATACCGGGAGCAGTACGAATGACCGATATCCCGCTGGATACGATGGTCCGCACCGCGGCCCCCGCGCGCCGCGACATCGGCCTCAAGGCGCGCTACGCCGCCGAGCGCCGGTTCCGCATCTACGGCGCGCTGGCGATCTCGGTCGGCCTCGCCTTCCTCGCCATCATGCTGATCACCATCGTCTCGAAGGGCTACACCGCCTTCTGGCAGACGACGGTATCGCTGCCGATCAATTTCGACGAGAAGGTCATCGATCCTTCCAACAAACGCGCCACCGACCCGGAGGTGCTGATCAAGGCCAACTACCCCAAACTTGCCGACAGAGCGCTGATGGCCAAGCTTGGCATCGACCCCAGCAACAAACCGATGGCATTGAAGCTGAAGGGCTTCCTGTCGGAGGGCGCGCGCGTCCAATTGCGCGACATCGTCGTTGCCGATCCGTCGGTCATCGGCACGACGCGCAATGTCGACATCCTCGTCGCCGCAAACCTCGATTCCGCCTTCAAGGGGCAGATCGATCTCAATGTCGAGGAAGCGCGCCGCAAGGTCTCGGACCAGCAGGTCGCCTGGATGAACCAGCTCAAGGCCGACGGCACCATGGCCGAGCATTTCAACAAGGGCCTGTTCAGCTATGGCGCCTCGAGCCGTCCGGAGACATCGGGCATGGGCGTTGCCATCATCGGCTCCTTCTACATGATGGTGATCGTGCTGCTTCTGGCGCTGCCGATCGGCGTCGCCGCCTCCATCTATCTGGAGGAGTTTGCCAAGAAGAACCGCTTCACCGACCTGATCGAAGTCAACATCAACAATCTGGCGGCGGTGCCGTCGATCGTCTTTGGCCTGCTCGGCCTCGCGGTGTTCATCAATTTCCTCGGCATGCCGCGCTCGGCCGCCTTCGTCGGCGGCCTGGTGCTGACGCTGATGACACTGCCGACGATCATCATCGCCACCCGCGCGGCGCTTGCCGCCGTGCCGCCGTCGATCCGCTCGGCGGCGCTCGGGCTTGGCGCTTCCAAGATGCAGATGGTGTTCCAGCATATCCTGCCGCTTGCCGCCCCCGGCATCCTCACCGGCACCATCATCGGCCTGGCGCGCGCGCTCGGCGAAACCGCGCCGCTGCTCCTGATCGGCATGGTCGCCTTCGTCGCCGACTATCCGAAGACTCCGTTCGATCCGGCGACCGCGCTGCCGGTGCAGATCTACATGTGGGCCAACGAGGCCGAACGCGCCTTCGTCGAGCGTATGTCGGGCGCCATCATCATCCTGCTCGTCTTCCTCATGGCCATGAACATCACAGCGATCGTGCTCAGGCGCCGGTTCGAACGGCGCTGGTAAAAGAAGGCATCTGGTATGAACATCATGACCGAACAGTCTCTTGAAAACGCAGTGGGCGACAAGATGAACGCCAAGTCGAACGAAGTGATCAAGATGCGCGGCGACAAGGTCGGCGTGTTCTACGGCGAAAAGCAGGCGCTGTTCGACGTCAATCTCGACGTCCGCCTCAATCAGGTGACGGCGCTCATCGGACCTTCGGGCTGCGGCAAGTCGACCTTCCTGCGCTGCCTCAACCGCATGAACGACACCATCGACTCGGCGCGCGTGACGGGCAAGATCACGCTGGACGAGGAGGATATCTACGACAAGAACATCGACGTCGTGGAGCTTAGGGCTCGCGTCGGCATGGTGTTCCAGAAGCCCAACCCGTTCCCGAAGTCGATCTACGAGAATGTCGCCTACGGCCCGCGCATCCATGGGCTGGCCAAGCGCAAGGCCGACATGGACCAGATCGTCGAATCCAGCCTGAAGAAGGCGGCGATCTGGAACGAGGTGAAGGACCGCCTGCACGAGCCCGGCACCGGCCTGTCCGGAGGCCAGCAGCAACGCCTGTGCATCGCCCGCGCCATCGCCGTGTCGCCGGAAGTGATCCTGATGGACGAGCCCTGCTCGGCGCTCGACCCGATCGCCACCGCCCGTGTCGAGGAGCTGATCGACGAACTGCGCCAGAACTACACGATCGTCATCGTCACCCACTCGATGCAGCAGGCGGCCCGCGTGTCGCAGCGCACGGCGATGTTCCATCTCGGCTACCTGGTCGAGGAAGGCGCCACCGACAAGATGTTCACCAACCCCGACGACAAACGCACCCAGGACTACATCACCGGCCGGTTCGGCTGATTTCCACGCACGAGGACAGGATCATGGGTGAACATCATACGGTTGCGTCTTTCGACGAGGATCTGGGAGCGATCAGCAAGCTGATCGCCGACATGGGCGATCTCGCCCGCTCGATGGTCGCCGGCTCGACGCGCGCGCTGCTCAATTCCGACAATGCCCTGGCGCAGCGCGTTGTTTCCGACGACGCCATCATGGATGCACGCCAGCGCGAACTCGACGACCGCGCCATCACGCTGATCGCCAAGCGGCAGCCGATGGCCAACGATCTGCGCGCCGTGGTCGGCTCGATCCGCATGGCGGGCGACCTCGAACGCATCGGCGACCTCGCCAAGAACATCGCCAAGCGTGTCGGTACCGTCGGCCTCAGCGTCACGCCGCGTGATCTCTCGCATTCCATCGACGGCATGGCGCAGCTTGTGCTGGTCCAGGTGCAGGGCGTCATCGAGCAATATGCCGCCGCGGATGCCGCAGCCCTCGCCAAGCTCCGCAACGACGACGAACGCATCGACGTCAAATACACCTCGGTGTTCCGCGAGCTCCTGACCTACATGATGGAGGATCCGCGCAACATCACCGCTTGCACGCATCTTCTATTCTGCGCCAAGAACCTGGAGCGCATCGGCGACCATGTCACCAACATTGCCGAGAACGCCTACTACGTGCTGACCGGTCAGCAACTGCCCGCCAATCGTCCGAAGCTGGACGAGACGGCGATGTCGGCGCCGGCGGCCTGAGAAGAAGGGTGACCGGCTGATGATCGCGCCACGCATCATGGTGGTGGAGGACGAGGAGCCGCTGGGGGTGCTGCTCCGCTACAATCTGGAATCGGAAGGCTACCAGGTCGAGGTGGTCACACGCGGCGACGAGGCCGAGATCCGGCTGCAGGAAAACGTGCCCGATTTGCTGGTGCTCGACTGGATGGTGCCGGCGGTTTCCGGCATCGAGCTCTGCCGGCGCCTCAGGATGCGGCCGGAGACCGAGCGGCTGCCGATCATCATGCTGACGGCGCGCGGCGAGGAAAGCGACCGGGTGCGCGGCCTTTCGACCGGCGCCGACGACTATCTGGTCAAGCCGTTCTCTACGCCGGAGTTCATGGCGCGGGTGAAGGCGCTGCTACGCCGCGCCAAGCCGGAAGTCCTGTCCAGCATGCTGAAGGTCGGCGACATCGTGCTCGATCGCG
>NZ_RZOT01000052.1:0-16902 GCF_003999085.1 Mesorhizobium sp. M4A.F.Ca.ET.090.04.2.1 | reverse complement strand
AACTTTTTCGCGCTTTTCGGCGTCAGCCTGGTCACGGCGCTGATGGCCCCGCCGCATGTGCCGGAGGTGTTCCTGCATCTCGCCGACGAGGCGCATGACCTTTGGCTGCGCACGGAAGAGGAACTGGCTGCGATCGGCCTGCCGCCGCCGTTCTGGGCGTTCGCCTGGGCCGGCGGCCAGGGCCTTGCCCGCTACGTGCTCGACCATCCCGAAACCGTTCGCGGCAAGCGGGTGCTCGACTTCGCCTCCGGCTCCGGCCTGGTCGCCATCGCCGCCGCGAAGGCCGGCGCCGCAGCAGTGACCGCCGCCGACATCGATCCGTTCTGCGAGACGGCGATCGCCCTCAACCTCGAGGCCAACCGGGCCGAGGCGGAATTCCTCGGCCAGGACTGCGTCGGCGCCGACATGGGCTGGGATGTCGTGCTGGCCGGCGACGTCTTCTACGACAAGGCCTTCGCCGACAGGCTGCTGCCCTGGTTCCAGGCGCTGACGGCGCGCGGCGCCGACATCCTCGTCGGCGATCCCGGCCGCGCCTACATGCCGAAGAAGGGGCTGCAATCGCTCGCCGTCTACCAGGTGCCCGTGACGCGCGTGCTGGAGGATGCCGAGGTCAAGCGCACCACCGTCTGGCGCCTTGCTTGACGGCAGCGCCGAACAGGCGTTCCATCGCCGCGATTTCAAAGAGGGTGCATGTTAGAACGACATGCATCGGGAGGGGGTCGAATGGATTTCTCTGCGGTGAACTGGCTGGCGGTGGTCGTTGCCGCCGTGGTGGCGTGGCTGTTCGGCGCCGCCTGGTACACGACGCTCAGCAAGCCGTGGCTCAAGGCGGCTAAGCTCGATCCGGCGACGATGAAACGGTCGCCGCTGTCGTTCATCATCTCCTTCGTCGCCGAGCTGGTCATGGCAATCGTGCTGAGCCTGGTCGTCGGCGCGATGACCGGCGGCGAGCCCAGCCTTGTCGCCGGGCTGATCTTCGGCTTCGTGCTCTGGCTAGGCTTCGTCGCCACCACGCTGTCCGTCAACCACCGCTATGAAGGCTTTGGCTGGGACCTGACGCTGATCGATGCCGGCCATTGGCTGGGCGTGCTGCTCCTCATCGGCGCAGTGATTGGCTGGTTCGGCGCGCCGGCCGGCTAGGGCGAGTTGAGATTCAGGTCAGGACGAGCCAAAAGTGGCGGGTTCAGAGAACCGGAGCGTATTTGAAGTACGTGAGCACCGGAAGCGCAGGAACCCGCCATTTGCAGGCCGGCATCACCTGAATATCAACTCGCTTTCTCAGGTCGGCGTCTTCGCCGCTTCCTCGATAAGCCATTCGCGAAAGGCGGCGACGCGCGCGTCGTCCTTCACGGCCTCCGGATAAACCAGGAAATAGGCGAACTCCGGCGCCACCTTGATGCCGAGCTCGAAGGGTCGCACCAGACGCCCTTGCGAAAGGTCATTGGCAACCATGGCGAAGTCGGCCAGCGCCACCGCGTTGCCGTCGAGCGCCGCCTGCGTGGCATCGGTCGAGGACCCGAATACAAGCGTGCGGCTGTCGTCGAAATCGTCGACGCCGGCCGCATGCATCCACATGCTCCAGTTCGGCCACGTCACGCCCTGGCGCGACCAGTCGATATGCGCGAGCGTGTGGCGAAAGAGGTCGCGCGGCTCGTTGAGCGGTGGGCCGGACGCCAGCAGTGCCGGGCTGCACACCGGGATGATGATGTTGTCGAACAGGCGATGCGCGGCAAGACCGGGATATTTGCCGGCGCCGAAGCGAATGCCGATATCGACATCGTCGCGCTCGAAGTCCCTGACATCATAGGTGATGTCGAAACGCAGCTCGATGCCCGGCTTCCGCTGACGGAAATCGTCCACGCGGCGCATCAGCCACTTCGTCGCGAACTGGGCGTCGAGCGTCACCTTCAGCAGCGCCGTGCCGCGCGTCATCTTGCGGGCCCGCGACACCGCCCGGTTGAGCAGGTCGAGCGCGTCGATCGACGCCTCGAATAGGACGTTTCCGGCCTCCGTCAGCCGGATGGTGCGGCTGGTGCGGATGAACAGCGCAAGGTCGAGCTGGTCCTCGATTTCCTTGATCTGGTGGCTGACCGCCGCCGGCGTCAGGCCGAGCTCGTCGGCCGCGCGGGTGAAATTGAGGTGCCTGGCCGCCGCTTCGAACGTCCTCAGGGCACGCGTTCCGGGCAGCAGGCGGGCCATTCGATCTCCAAATAAAACTTGATGATCAAGCAAGAACTACTCGTTTCCTGTTTATTTTTCAATCCGGCATGATTGCAGCATCGAAGCACTATCAAACCGGATTTGACATCCGGAGAAACCGGATAGAGCCATGACCGAGATCGTTCTGAAGTCCCACGCCGCCCTAAATTCCCGCTCCGGTATCGCAGTCTGGCTGCGCGCCACCCTCGATTGGCTGCGTCAGGCGCGTGTCGCTGCCCAGCTTCCCCTCGAATCCATCGAGGATCTCTCCGACGACCTGCTGCGTGACATCGGCGCCGAGCGCCGGGACGTCGCAAAGGCTGTGGACCGGCAGCTCCGCGAAATCGGGCTGCTCGGCACTGGCTGGCAGCAGCCGAGAAGGTAAGGCAGTAGGGATTAGGCAGTAGGGGAAAGAGGGCATAGCGCCCTACTGCCTAGTCATCCCTACCTCACCACCCTCACCACCGTCCGATCCGAAAGCAGCGGCAACAGCCGCGCCATGGTGCGCGCCGTCACCGCCACGCAGCCTTGTGTCGGTGTGAAGCCGGGCCGCGCCAGATGGAAGAAGATGGCGCTGCCGCGGCCGCGCCGCCGCGGCGCGATGTTCCAGTCGAGCACCAGGCAGGCATCATAGAGCCGGTCATCACGGCGCATCCGCTCGTGGCTGGCGCCATAGGGAATCTTCACCGGGCGATTGTAGTTGCGGTCGTCGGGCACCTCGCACCAGCCGAGATCCGGCCCGATCGGCGCCATCGCAAGCCGCGTCCTGCGGCCGCCGGAAAAATGATCGTCGCGAAAATAGCCCGACAATATGCGCATGGCGCCAAGCGGCGTCGCGCCGTCACCTTCGCGCTTGTTCGCCGAAATGCCCCCGCGTCCCAGCGCGCAGGCGAACACCAGGCTGCCCGCCTGCAGCAGCCCCTGGCTGGGATGGCCGGGCCTGGCGCGCACGCTGAGCACGGCGAGGCCTTTTGGCAAAATTGCGCCGGCTGCATTGCATGGACGTTTTTTCTTGTATGATCGTGTCACGGAACAAATCACTGTGATCGGCTGTTGTGCCGGTCAGCTTCCGCATAAATGGGGGACGGTCAACTGAATATACTTTTTAAAACAACGGATTGATCCATGACCTCACGCACCATACTGATCGTTGACGACGATGACGACCTGCGCGGCACGCTCGTCGAGCAACTGGCCCTCTACGAAGAGTTCGACGTCCAGCAGGAAGCGACGGCCGCGAAAGGCGTCGCCGCGGCGCGCGGCGGCCTTGTCGACCTCCTGATCATGGATGTTGGCCTGCCCGACATGGACGGCCGCGAGGCGGTGAAGATCCTGCGCAAGGGCGGCTACAAGGCGCCGATCATCATGCTGACCGGCCACGACACCGATTCCGACACGATCCTCGGCCTCGAGGCCGGCGCCAACGACTATGTGACCAAGCCGTTCCGCTTCGCCGTGCTGCTTGCCCGCATCCGCGCGCAATTGCGCCAGCACGAACAGAGCGAGGACGCCACCTTCTCGGTTGGCCCCTACACCTTCAAGCCCAGCCAGAAGCTCTTGATCGACCAGCGCGGCGCCAAGGTGCGACTGACCGAGAAAGAGGCGTCGATCATCAAATACCTCTATCGCGCCGAACAGAAGGTGGTGACGCGCGACGTGCTTCTGGAAGAAGTCTGGGGCTACAATTCAGGAGTCACCACGCACACGCTGGAAACCCACGTCTACCGGCTGCGCCAGAAGATCGAGCGCGATCCTTCCAATGCCGAAATTCTTGTGACAGAAAGCGGCGGCTACAAGCTGGTTCCTTAAACTTTTCATGATCCAATGAGCGGTCAGGGCGGGGCCGCTTCGGAAGCGATCCTGGTGCTGGAGGGTGGTTGGATCGGCTCCGATGCGCATCGGCCAAAAATCGGAATCGATTTTTGGCGGGCACGATGCGTAGACTCAAAGGATGTTGGAGCGTCCTTTGCGCGTCCAGGAGGACGCCGCGCTCCAAGGGAGGGACTGGACTGACCGCTCGGGGACATAGCTAGATGGCGCTGGATGACGACATCCGCATCCTGTCCGCCGTGAAGCTCTTCGAGGGCTTCACGCAGGAGCAGTTGCGCCTGCTCGCCTTCGGCGCCGAAACCACGCTGTTGCAGGCGGACCACAAGCTCTACCGCGAGGATGACGCGGCTGACTCGGCCTATATCGTGGTCAGCGGCCGCATCGCGCTCTATCGCGAGCAGAATGGCGAGCGCGTCCCGATCGGCACCGCCGGACCCGGCACCATGCTGAGCGAACTGGCGCTGATTGCCGACACCAACCGGCTGACCAGCGCATCGGCCGCGGTCGACTCTGAAGTGATCCGGCTCAGCCGCAAGATGTTCCGCCGCATCCTGGAGGAATATCCGGAGATTGCGGTGCTGTTGCACGAGCGCATCCTGGAGGAATTCCAGCAGATGATCAGGCGCATCGAAAAACTGGGGCCGCGTTTCACGGGGTAGACGAATCGCACCTGGCGTTGATCATCCGGCCCCGAGGGCGAGGTTCCGTTGACAGGCAAAAGGTGAGATCCTACAGGACTCGAGGATGGGCCGCGTAGCAGGAACCGACACCACCGAGCTCCTGGGGGGAGCGGGAATGCCGCCAGCGCGTTACGAGACGATTATCTTGTATTCACGCAAGGACGCGTTCGGCGACGGCTTGCTGCGGATTCCGGCCTTGCGAGCGGCGAGAACGGCATTTCCCGACAGTTTGATCGTGTACGGAACCACCCAGACATGCACGCTCGAAACCGCCGTCAATGACCATGTCCGCCACCTGGTCGATACGATAAGGGCGCAGACGCCCTTGGCGCATCTGGTCGCCAGTCATCGCAAGGGCAAAGGGCAGCTGGCCATTGTCGATTTCCGCATTGTCGCGCCCTGGCTGGTTCAAACCTGGGTATCGCTGCTCGGCCGCGGCATCGTCTACGAAGCAAATTTTCCGGCGTTCGCTCTTTCCTGGCCCCCCGGCCATGGACCCGAAACACGACCAGAGCACAATGCATGGCGCTACCACCGCCTTGTCGAACGCCTGGCGGGAAAGCGGTTGCCTTTTGACCATCGGCTGGAGCCGACTGCGGCCGCGCGTGCGGCGGCCAGGCGCCTGGCCGGCAAGCATGCTCCATTGGTCGTCATCGCGGCCCATGGGGATGGCAACAAACGGATGACAGCGGATCAGGTTGTCGCGATATCCGACAGTATGATCGGCGATGGCGCCAACCTCATCTATGTGAAAACACCGGGCGTCGGCCCAGACATGGCCGAGTTGGCGCAACGCGTGCCGAAATTGCGGCTCGTCGATTCTGGCGCGGCGCAAGATATTCCTGTCAGCGACATCCTGCTGGCGCTCGGGGAACTCGCCGATCTTTACATTGGCGCCGAAGGCGGCACGGCGCATCTCATGGCCACGGTGATGACGCCGATGGTCATCGTCAATAGCGGTGCCAACATGGCTCGCTGGCGACCGCTTTCGAACAGCGTGGACGCGGTGGAAGCGCGCCATGAAAGCCCGACCGGCCTGGTCGCCGATGTCCCGGCGCCGAAAATCATAGAAGCCGCCCGGCGGATGCTGGCGACGCGCCGCCGGGATCACCCCTGTCTGATGGGGCATGCGGACGAACAGGAGGCTCTGCCCGCGTAGGTTCCGGAACGGCGCGCCCAAGAACGTCAGGCCCCGTGTTTGAATCCGTCCGGCTGCGGCGGACTTCAATCCAGATCGAACCGCGCAATCACCGGCACGTGGTCCGACGGCCGCTCCCAGCCGCGCGCCGGGCGCAGGATCTCGTAGCCGGTGAAGCGCTCCACCAGGTTCGGCGAAGACCAGACATGGTCAAGCCGCCGGCCGCGGTCCGACGCTTGCCAGTCCTGCGCGCGGTAGCTCCACCAGGTGTAGAGTTTTTGCTCGGCAGGCACGTTGAGCCGCATCAGGTCGACCCAGTCGCCGGCGCGCCGCATCGCCTCGAAGCTTTCGGTCTCCACCGGCGTGTGGCTGACGACGTTGAGCAGCTGCTTGTGCGACCAGACGTCATGCTCCAGCGGCGCGATGTTGAGGTCGCCGACCAGGATCGAGCCGGACCCGGCGTCGTGCTCGGCCCGTACACCATTCATCTCGGCGACGAAATCCAGCTTGTGCCTGAACTTGCGGTTGATCTCCGGGTCGGGCTCGTCGCCGCCCGCCGGCACATAGAAATTATGCAGCAGGATCGACTTGCCGCTGGCGCTTACCCTGACCGAGAGGTGTCGGCTGTCGTCGATCTCGCAGAAGCGGCGCTTTTCAACCAGCTCGATCGGCCGCCGCGCCACCGTGGCGACGCCGTGATAGCCTTTCTGGCCGTGGAAGGCGATGTGCTCGTAGCCGAGCTTGCGGAAGGCCTTTTCGGGAAAAAGCTCGTCCGGAACCTTCGTCTCCTGCAGACAGAGCACATCGGGCGCGTATTCCAGAAGCAGGCGCTCGACGATCGGCATGCGCAGCCGCACCGAGTTGATGTTCCAGGTGGCGATGGAAAAGGGCATGCGGCGGGGTCCGGCAAGAGGTCGCCGAACTACTGCCAGCCGCCAGCCATAAAAACAAGCCGGCGACAATCGCCGAGGCGCTCGCCGCCCCTCATTGCCCGGCCGGGCATTTCTGCCCGTAAACGGGGAGAAAGAAGCCGGCCGCAGCCTTGGCACTCATTCTGCAACGCTGGAGATTGGCGAAACCGTCGATGACGGCGTCCCTTCTCCCCGTTTACGGGGAGAAGATGGCGGCAGCCGGATGAGGGGCGGCGCCGACGCTCGCAAGAGCACTAAGACGAAGGAAGTTATCTTGTCTTCGTATTCACCTCACGGTTCGCCGTGTAATCTATGGCGAAGGTGTCGGGAGCGAAGCTGACGCCTTCCTTGACGTTGAAGATCATCACCGTCGTGTCCTTGCCCTGGGCGTCGGTGATGGTCCATTGCCGCAGTTCATAGGACTTCGGATCGAACATCATGGTGATCCTGGCATTGCCGAACACCGATTTGTCGGAGAGCTGGATGGTGGTGAGATCGTCCTCTTCCTTGACGCTCTTTACTCGTCCGCCGGAGAGATCGATGCGATTGTCGAGCAAAAGCTTCAGCGGCGTCTTCGACAGCGGATAGAGATCGGAGGTGTTGAGCTTCTTGTTGAGGATGACCACCGACTTGCCGTCGGAGATCACCCGGAAATTCGACGATCCATCATAGTTGAAGCGGATCTTGCCCGGCCGTTCCAGGAAGAACTTGCCGCCGGTCTGCTCGCCCTTCGGTCCGAACTGAACGAACTCGCCGCTCATCGATTTGACCGAGGAGAAGTGGTCGGCGATCTTCTGCGCCGCCGGCGGAATCGCCGCCTGCGCCGACGCCAGGAGCTGGAATCCGGGGACGACATTGACGCTTGCCGCGCCGGCAAGCACGAGGCCGAGGCCAAGCGCCTGGCGGCGGTTCGGGGCGAAAGGTTCGTTTTTCATGCCGGTCACTTTCTGATTCGAATGGTGTCGCAGTCTCTGGACCCCCAGTTGGGCTTAAGTTTGGCGGCTCCAGCGACGCTCCGTCGCCTCAACGCGCCGAAAGGTTCAAGGTTGCCAGCCGGCATCACCTGGATATCGATAGACCCTAGAACTTGTCCTCCTCCGTCGGCACCAGGATCTCGCGTTTTCCGGCATGGTTGGCCGGACCGACAATGCCTTCCTTCTCCATCTTCTCGATGATCGAGGCGGCGCGGTTGTAGCCGATGCCGAGTCGGCGCTGGATGTAGCTGGTCGAGGCCTTGCCGTCGCGCAGCACCACCGCCACCGCCTGGTCGTAGGGGTCGTCGGAATCCTCGAAATTGCCGCCGCCACCGCCGCCGGAACCGCCCTTGCCGGAACCTTCGTCCTCGTCGTCCTCGTCATCATCCTCGGTGATGGCGTCGAGATATTCGGGAACGCCCTGCAGCTTCAGGTGCGCGACGATCCTCTCGACCTCGTCGTCGGACACGAACGGGCCGTGCACGCGCTGGATGCGGCCGCCGCCGGCCATGTAGAGCATGTCGCCCATGCCGAGCAATTGCTCCGCGCCCTGCTCGCCAAGGATGGTGCGGCTGTCGATCTTCGACGTCACCTGGAAGGAGATGCGGGTCGGGAAGTTGGCCTTGATCGTGCCGGTGATGACGTCGACCGAAGGGCGCTGGGTCGCCATGATGACATGGATGCCGGCGGCGCGCGCCATCTGCGCCAGGCGCTGAACCGCACCCTCAATGTCCTTGCCGGCGACCATCATCAGGTCGGCCATTTCGTCGATGATGACGACGATATAGGGCATCGGCTCGAGGTCGAGATCCTCCGTCTCGTAGATCGCCTCGCCGGTCTGGCGATCGAAGCCGGTCTGCACGGTGCGCGAGATCTTCTCGCCCTTCTTCTCCGCCAGCTGGACGCGCGCGTTGAACCCGTCGATGTTGCGCACACCGACCTTGGACATCTTGCGGTAGCGGTCCTCCATCTCGCGCACGGTCCACTTCAGCGCCACCACCGCCTTCTTCGGATCGGTGACGACCGGCGTCAAAAGATGCGGAATGCCGTCATAGACGGAGAGTTCGAGCATCTTCGGATCGATCATGATCAGCCGGCATTCCTGCGGCGTCAGCCGGTAGAGCAGCGACAGGATCATGGTGTTGATGGCGACCGACTTGCCCGAGCCGGTGGTGCCGGCGACCAGAACGTGCGGCATCTTGGCGATGTCGACGATGACGGCCTCGCCATTGATGGTCTTGCCGAGCGCCAGCGCCAGCTTCGCCTTGGTGGTCTCGAAGTCGCGGCTGGCCATGATTTCCCGCAGATACACCGTCTCGCGCTTGGCGTTGGGCAGCTCAATGCCGATGGCGTTGCGGCCGGGCACGACGGCGACGCGGCAGGCGATCGCGCTCATCGAGCGGGCGATGTCGTCGGACAGGCCGATGACGCGAGACGACTTGATGCCGGGCGCCGGCTCGAGCTCGTAGAGTGTGACGACCGGGCCGGGCCGTACATGGATGATCTCGCCCTTGACGCCGAAATCCTCGAGCACGCCTTCCAGGAGCCGCGCATTCTGCTCCAGCGCGTCCTTGGACAGGCTGGCGTCGCGCACCACATTCTTCGGCTCCGACAGGAAATGCAGCGACGGCATCTCGAATTTGTCCGAGCCGATCAGCGAGGTCTGCGCCTCGCGCTGGACGCGCGCGCCCGGCGCCGGACGCGGCGCCGGCGCCTCGACGCGGGTTGCGGCATCGGAACGGAAATTCTGCACCTTCGCCGTCGGCGTGGCGCGGCGCTGGACAGGAGGCTCGTCGGCGAAATCCAAGTCGTCGTCCTCGTCACTGTCGAAGATGTCGTCGTCAGGATCGACCGAGATACTGCGGTCGTTGACCATGGCGGCGAAGAATTCAGGCTCGACGCGGGCGCGGCCGCCCGGGCTCATCCGCGATTCGGCGAACTCGGCTGATTCGACGCGCTCGGCTGCGCGCCGCCAGGCGCTGGCGCGCGGCTCCATCTCCGGCTCGTACTCGCGCTCGTGCTGGCGGCGCGCGGCGCGGCGGTGCATCCAGGCCCTGAACGACAGCCACCAGTGGGTGATGGCGCCGAGTGCCAGGATGCCTTCATCGCCCTCGTCCTCATCCTCGTCGAAGAGCAGGTCGTCCTGCTCGCGCGGCTCGGGCTCGGCGGCGCGCTCCATGACGGCAAAGCCGTTCTTGCGGGAAATCAGCGCCGAGCCGTAGGCAAACAGCCACAATGCCGGCGCGGCAAGGACCACGGCGACGATGCTGGCGAAAAGGCCCTTGGGATAGCCGCCAACGGCGATGCCGGGGATCTTCAGCACCATGTCGCCGAAAACACCGCCAAGGCCCGTCGGCAACGGCCAGGTTTTGGGTGGCGTGACACAGCCGGCGATCGCCGCCGCAAGTAGCGCGAAGCCGAACCAGGCGAGGCCGCGCTTGGGCAGCCGGTCGACGCCGCGCGCGGAAAAGAGCAGGAAGCCCCAAATCACCGCCGGCACCAGGGCCGCGACCGCGGCAAGGCCGAAGAACTGCATGGCAAGATCGGCGAACACCGCCCCCGCATAACCCATCGCGTTGGTGACGATGTTGTCGGTGGCGTGCGAGAAGCTCGGATCGGCGACGTTCCAGGTGGCAAGGCCGGCGACGCCGAAGGCGACGAGCGTGAACAGACCGGCGCCGACCAGCCGCCCAAGCTGACGCCGCGCGAATGCCTGGATGCCGTGCCCCGTATCAGTTAGCGCGAGCGGTGCTGAAGCGCCTGAACGCATGCCTCTTCCCCGTCTGTGAGTGCCTCGCCGGACGCATGACGCACGCCGGCAGATTCGGATGACAGACTATCGGCGGGAAGGTTAAGGGCGCATTAACTATAAGAGGTTGAAGCGGCCTGGGCGCGCATCACCGGCGGTTGAATTGTTGTTGCCGGACACGCGGCTTTCCGCAGCCTGGCCGCGCATGCAAAAAAGCCTCGCGAGCCGGAGCCAGCGAGGCTTTCGTTGTGGAGAGCGAAAGTGGGATTTCACCTTCCATGATCCCGGGGGTTTGGATCGAGGCAAAGGCTAGCCGATGAAAGGTGCCGAACTGAATCACTCTGAATCACATTCGCTTGATGCTCACGTGAGGATCGTCGGTTGTCGCAATGGATAAAGCTTGACGCCGGCTTTATCGGTTCGGGCGACGAAGGCGGGCCGCGCGGCCCGCCATCTCTCATTGGAACAAGGATGCGATCGGGCCCGTCTGGAACCGATCTGTAGCAATCACTTGTGACCGGCGTACATCATCAAGTTGGCGCAGAATTCGGCATGAGGCTTGCTCATCGCCGCGTCCTGGCACTCCTTCATCATCATGTCTTGCTTGTCTTTGGCCGTCGCAGCCCAGGCCGCCTTGAAATCGGCTTCCGGCTTCATGGTTTTCATGCCGGTATCGGTGAAGAATGGCGCCATGTTGTCCGGTTCGTCGAGAGCACCGGCCAATGCGGCGCCGCTGACCATGGAGAGAGCGAGTGCTCCGAGGAAGATGCTCTTGATGTTCATCGGTTGGTTCCTTCCCTGTTGTTAGCGAGCGCCAGAACGGCGGTCGCTACCCCAGTACGGAGCCGGAAGGCCCAATGTTTCTTTCCGCTGGCACATCACGCGACCGTGATCGCGTGAAACGATTCCTCGTTCGCCCAATTGAGGCGCACGATTTTCCAAAAAAGGAGGCCCGGAAGATGTTTCCGGGCCTCAATGCGTGAGCACCTTTCGGAGCGTCACGACGGGATTGTTGAGCAATTCCGGAAAAATGCGTAGCGGCTTCGGTCGGAATTGCGTGAAACGGATCCGCCGCCGGCGGGAGGATGCCGGCGCCGGATGGTCGATAGGCTCACGGCACCACTTCGCCGTGCTGGCTGATGTCGAGGCCTTCGATTTCTTCCTGGCTGCTCGGACGCAGGCCGACCAGGGCCTTGACGATGTAGAGGATCACGAAGGTCGCGATCGCCGTCCACAGGATAGTGAAGACGATGCCGTAGATCTGGGTGCCGACCGAGGCGCCCTTGCCGAGCGCGTTGATCTCGGGATCGGCCAGCGCGCCGGTGAGCAGCGCGCCGATGATGCCGCCGACGCCGTGCACGCCGAAGGCATCGAGCGAGTCGTCATAGCCGAGCATGTGCTTCACCTTGACGGCCGAGATATAGCAGACGACGCCGGCGACGATGCCGATGATGAAGGCGCCGGTCGGATTGACGAAGCCGGAGGCGGGCGTCACGGCGACCAGGCCGGCGACGGCGCCCGAGATGATGCCGAGCACGCTCGGCTTCTTGGCGATGATCCATTCGGCGAACATCCAGGCGAGCGCCGCTGCGGCGGTGGCGACCTGGGTGTTCAGCATCGCGGCGCCGGCGAGGCCGTCGGCGGCCAGTTCCGAACCGGCGTTGAAGCCGAACCAGCCAACCCACAGCAGCGAAGCGCCGATGACCGAATAGACGAGGTTGTGCGGCGCCATGTTGGCGGTGCCGTAGCCCTCGCGCTTACCGAGGACGAGGGCGCAGACCAGACCCGCGACACCGGCGTTGATGTGGACGACCGTGCCGCCGGCAAAGTCGAGAACGCCGGCCGAACCGAGGAAGCCGCCGCCCCACACCCAGTGGGCGATCGGCGCATAGACGAACACCAGCCACAGGCCCATGAAGATGAGCAGGGCCGAGAATTTCATGCGCTCGGCGAAGGCGCCGGCGATCAGCGCAGGCGTGATGATGGCGAAGGTCAGCTGGAACATCGAGAAGACGAATTCAGGAATGTTCGCCACGCCCGGCAGCCACAGCGTCGCGGTGGTGATGCCGTGGTGGAAGAACTTGGAGAAGCCGCCGACATAGGCATTGGTGCTGCCGCCGTCGGAAAAGGCCAGCGAATAGCCGAACATGAACCACAGCACCGTCACCAGGCAGGTGATGGCGAAGCTCTGCATGATGGTGGCGAGCACGTTCTTCTTGCGCACCATGCCGCCGTAGAACAGCGCCAGGCCCGGGATGGTCATCATCAGCACCAGCGCCGTCGAGGTCAGCATCCAGGCGGTGTTGCCGGTGTCGAGCGTTGGCGCCGGCGTGGCGGGCGCCGCTGCCGGAGCCGCGGCTTCCTGCGCGAAGGCGGCGACCGTGCCCAGGGCCGTCAGGGCGAGCGCGCCGAGAGCAGTCGCGCGCCCCGTCGTCTTAAAGGTGGAAGGAATATTCATTGAACTCTCCGTTGGAATGGGGGATCGCCGCTCAGAGCGCGTCGGTGTCTGTTTCGCCGGTGCGGATGCGCACCGCCTGGTCGATGCCGAAGACGAAGATCTTGCCGTCGCCGATCTGGCCGGTCTTGGCCGCCGACGTAATGGCTTCGACGGCCTTGTCGACCATGTCGGCACCAACCGCGACCTCGATCTTGATTTTGGGCAGGAAGCTGACCGCGTATTCCGCACCGCGATAGATTTCCGTATGTCCCTTCTGACGCCCGTAGCCTTTGACTTCGGTGACGGTCAGGCCCTGGATGCCGACTGCGGTGAGCGCTTCGCGCACCTCATCGAGCTTGAACGGCTTGATGATTGCCATCACGATTTTCATAAGGTTTCACCCTTTGCTGTTGCGGGTCCCCCGCGTTTGCACACCTTCACCGATCCTCATGAGAGCCGGAAAGTGCGCAACAGGATTCAAGCTCCGTGCCAATTGCCGAAGCAGCCCGTTAACCTGTTGTAAACAAAGGAATTGAGGGGCATTTCCATGCCGACTGTTCAGAGTCGCGGCAGGACAAATGATTAAAAAATAGGCAAATTTTCAAAAATGCCTGTTCAGTGGGCTTGAACCGAAAGTCGGCTATCTGCTCAGCGCTTCAGCCGGATCAGGCCTTCCTGGGCAACCGAGGCGATCAGCGTGCCGTCACGGGCAAACAGCGAGCCGCGCGTGAAGCCGCGCGAGCCCTGCGTGGAGGGGCTGTCCTGCGTGTAGAGGATCCAGTCGTCGAGCGGGTGGCTGCGATGGAACCACATGGCGTGGTCGAGGCTCGCGGCCTGGATGTCGCGGTCGAAGATGGCGCGGCCATGCGCGAAGGTCGAGGTGTCGAGCAGCGTCATGTCGGAGAGATAGGCGAGCACTGCCGCCCGGGTGGCGCGGTCGGCCGGCACCGGGCCGGTGGTGCGGATCCAGATGTTCTGCTTCGGCTCCAGCTTTTCGCGGCTGGTGTAGTGCTTCAGCATCACCGGCTTCATCTCGATCGGCCGGTCGCGGTCCCAGTAGCGCTTGATGCCTTCGGGGACCGCTTCGCCGAACTTGCCGAGCAGTTCGCGCTGGCTGAGCAGATTGTCGGGCGCCGGCACATCCTGCGGCATCGGCACCTGGTGCTCGAGGCCGACCTCGTCCTGCTGGAATGAGGCCTCCAGCGAGAAGATCGCCTGGCCGTGCTGGATCGCCACCACGCGCCGCGTGGTGAAGGAGCCGCCGTCGCGGATGCGGTCGACCTCGTAGATGATCGGCACCTTGGTGTCGCCGGGCCGCATGAAATAGCCGTGCAGCGAATGCACGTGGCGCTCTGGCTCGACGGTGCGCTGGGCGGCGACCAGCGCCTGGGCGATCGTCTGGCCGCCGAAGACCCGCTGCCAGTCGAGCTTGGGGCTGCGACCACGGTACAGATTGTGTTCGAGCTGCTCGAGGTCGAGAATGTCGAGTAGCTCGTCCATGGCCGCCGTCATGTTTCACGCTCCAGCCGCAAAAGATGTTATGGCGGTTTCGGACAGGAAGGGCGGGCAGTCAAGACCGGCGTGGTGCGGCAGGCTGTAGACTAGGCATGTCGCCCAAAAGTGGCAGCGGTTTTGGGGCAGCGACATGCGTAGACAGAGCCGTGAAAGGAATTTGCCATGGTTGACCGTAAGGCAGATGCAGGATCGAGAGCCTCGCTCGACGTGCTGGTCGCCGGCGCCGGCTATGTCGGGCTGGCCAGCGCGGTTTCGCTGAAGCAGGCACGCCCCAGCCTCGCCGTCGCCGTCGTCGACGCGGCGCCCGCCGGCGTCTGGCAAAAGGATGGCCGCGCCTCGGCGATCGCCGCCGCCGCCTGCCGCATGCTGGAGCAACTCGGCGTCTGGAGCGAGATCGCGCCGGAAGCGCAGGCGATCACCGAAATGATCATCACCGATTCGCGCACCGCCGATCCGGTGCGGCCGGTGTTCCTGACCTTTGACGGCGAAGTGGCGCCCGGCGAGCCCTTCGCCCACATGGTCGCCAACAGGGACCTGAACGGCGCGCTGCGCCGGCGCGCCGAAAAACTCGGCATCGACATCATCGAAGGTCTCGCCGTCAGCGCCTTCGAAATCGACGGCGCCGGCATCACCGTGCATCTGGCGGACGGCGCGACCTTGAAGGCGCGACTGCTGGTCGCTGCCGATGGCGTCAACTCGAAGCTGCGCGACATGGCCGGCATCAAGACGGTGAAGTGGGAGTACGGCCAATCCGGTATCGTCTGCACCGTGGCGCATGAACGGCCGCACAATGGCCGCGCCGAAGAGCATTTCCTGCCCGCCGGCCCCTTCGCGACGCTGCCTCTGAAGCCCGACAAGGACGGCCGCAACCGCTCCTCCATCGTCTGGGTCGAACGCACCGAGGATGCGCGGAAGCTGGTCGAGGGCGACGACCTTGTCTTCGAGCACGAGTTGGAGCTGCATTTCGGCCTCAGGCTGGGCGAGATCCATGCCGCCGACAAGCCGCGCGCCTGGCCGCTTGGGCTGACCCTTGCCCGCGCCTTCGTCGCGCCCCGCATCGCGCTTGCCGGCGATGCCGCGCACGGCATCCACCCGATTGCCGGCCAGGGGCTCAACCTCGGCTTCAAGGATGTGGCGGCGCTGGCCGAGGTGGTGGTCGAGGCCGACCGGCTGGGCCAGGACATCGGCGCGCTCGACGTGCTCGAACGCTACCAGCAATGGCGGCGCTTCGACACCGTGCAGATGGGCGTCACCACCGATGTGCTGAACCGGCTGTTCTCCAACGACATCGGCCCGCTGCGCGCGGCGCGCGACATCGGCCTCGGCCTCGTCGAGCGCATGCCGAAGCTGAAGGACTTTTTCATCCGCCAGGCCTCGGGCCTGTCCGGCGACACGCCGCGGCTACTGAAAGGGGAAGCGATCTAGCAGCCAAAGAAGGTAATAGAAGACCGCTACGGCGGCCAGCATGCCGAGCACCCACCTGCCGACCCTGGATTTGCGCAACCTGTCTCCAACAGCGCGTCAATCAAATCGGCCAATTCGGCAGCCGCGCTGGCAATTGCTTCCCTCTATTTCCCCACGGTTGGGCATGCCCACCCTGATGTAGGCACAACTGCCTTCAGTTCAAAGATCGGTGGTCGCCTGGATCAATTCACCTCGAACCCAAGCTTCTGCCGCAGCCGCAGCATCCGCTGGTCCGGTATCTTCAGGCCCTGCTCGCCGCCCTTTGCGACGCGATTGAGCATCTGCAGCAGATCTTCCCTTTCGTGCGGGTCGAGGCGCTCGCGCAGGAACGGCGCCAGCTTGTCGATGACGATCGTCGTGTCGTCGATCTGCGCCGTTGCCCACTTGGCGTAGACGACGGCCTCGTCGGTCTTCTTCTGGCCATCCGCAATCCCCGAAATCACCTCGCGGATGACGGCTTCGCGCTGCGGCAGGATGGGCCCCTGTTCCGACACGATGGCGGTGATCAGCGTCGCCGCCGCCACAACGGGATTGTCGATCGCCGTCAGCGGCGACAGCGCCGCCTGCTTGCGCAGCTTCTTGCGGCGGATGTTGCCCTGAACGCGGCCGACGACGTCGGCGACCTCGCGCGCGGCCTCGTTCATGGCCTTCATCCGGTACCACCAGAACGCGGCCGCTCCCAACACGCCAAGGATAGCAAGCAGGAAAGGCATGTCAAAATCCCCCGGAAATTTCCGGCGACAATAAGAGAACTGTGCCGTTGCTTCAACACGCAAGAATTGCGGCCGGTGAAGAAGAGGTGCTCTCCCTCCAGGCAACTGCGCACCGGATCGAATGTCCTGGCTTTCGGTCGCTCACCCGCAAGGCAAACGATGCAGCCTCTTGCCGACGACGCTGCAGCTGGTCGACGCGCACTGCAAGAAATTTCACCATCTGATATTTCATGCAACATCGTTGACACGCAAAAAACCCCGCCGTATTCAACGTTGCCAGAGATTTCATATC
>NZ_RZOT01000529.1:0-4275 GCF_003999085.1 Mesorhizobium sp. M4A.F.Ca.ET.090.04.2.1 | reverse complement strand
GCGCTGGGGGCGGAGGGTGATAGTCGCCTTTGTCACCTGTCATATTCCATGGTCGCCAGCCCGGCATTGCAGTCCGGCGAATAGACGATGCCATTGGCATCGACGAACACGTTGGTCGACTGGATTGCTTGCCGGCCGGTTGGGGCGCTTGTCAGCGTCTCGGAGACCAAGCTGCGACGCCGGCGGCGAGAGTCAACGAGAGGATATGCTTGATCATGTGGAGACCCCTTTGAAATCGGCCGCATTCTAGGGAGGAGTCTTGCTGCTTCCGAGAACGCGCGTTGCGAGTTTCGCGAACGCCAGAGCATTTCCACTTTGTCTCCTTTCGGGTTCTTAGCAAATGACGGCGAGGCTGCGGCCGCACGCTTTGGGAAACAGAATTGTTTCAACCCGGGCGCCCTTGCTCTAAAGCTCGCCGATCGAATCCCAGGATGCTTTGTCAATGAGCGAGCCGGTTAGCCCTTCGGAAATCGAACAGCAGGACGATGCGCCGGAACCGCGCCGCGAACCGGTGTTCAACCTGCCGTCGGTGGTGCTGGCGGTGATCGGCATCTGCATTGCCGTTCATCTGGTGCGCGTCTACCTACTGACCGACGACCAGGATTTCGCCCTGCTGGTGCGGGCGGCGTTCATCCCGATCCGCTATTCCGGCCGTTATGACCTCGAGGTTTATGCCTTCACCAGCCCCTTCACCTATGCGTTCCTGCATGGCGGCTGGGCGCATCTCCTGATCAACATGGTGTGGCTGGCGGCGTTCGGCTCGCCGCTGGCGAACCGTTTCGGCGCGCTTCGCTTCGCGCTGTTCTTTGCGGTGACGGGGCTTGCGGCGGTGGCATTGTTCTATGTCCTGCACCCGCTCGGCGAGGCGCCGCTGGTCGGCGCTTCGGGCGCGATTTCCGGCATGATGGGGGCGGCGGCGCGCTTCGCCTTCCGCATCGACCGTTCGTCGGGCAGAGGCGCCTTTGCCGGCGCGCCCTTGCCGATGACGGAGGTGTTCCGCTCGCGCGGCGTCGTCACTTTCCTTGGTGTCTGGATGGTGATCAACCTCGTCACCGGCCTGATAGGCTTTGCTCCAGGCGTCGACGGACAGATCGCCTGGGAGGCGCATATTGGCGGCTTTGTCGCCGGCTTCTTCGGCGTGCGCGCTTTCGACCGCCGCCAGCCGCTGGAGTGAGCCGCGCCGCACTTGAAATGCAAACAATCACGGCGCACCATGTTCACCGGAACGTGAATGCCGGTCAGGGCAGGAACCGGCAAGCAACAAGCTGAGGAGGACGCCATGACTGTTAAGGCAATTCTCGAGAAGAAGGGCCATGACGTGTTGACGCTCGGGCCGAACGAAAAGCTGAGCGAGGCCATCCGCATCCTGACCGAACACAGGATCGGCGCGCTGGTCATCACCAATGGCGACCACAAGATCGTCGGCATCCTCTCCGAGCGCGACATCGTGCGCGTGCTGGCCAAGGAAGGTGCCGCGGCGCTCGACATCGCGGTACGTTCGGCGATGACGCCGAAGGTGAAGATCTGCAACGAGAACCACACCGTCAACGAGGTGATGGAGATCATGACCAAGGGTCGCTTCCGCCATCTGCCGGTGGAAAAGGATGGCCTGCTCTACGGCATCGTGTCGATCGGCGACGTCGTCAAGCGTCGCATCGAGGATGTCGAGCGCGAGGCCGAGGAGATCAGGGCCTATATCGCCACCGCCTAGCAAACGTGGCGAGAACCGCCGGCCGCTGCCGGCCGGATAGGCGAAAGCGGCCGAAAAGGCCAGCGCGCGGCTTTGCGCTTGTCTCGCCGGGCGGTTTGCACTAGCGAAGGCCAACACCCAAATTCGCGAAAATCGCAATTCTCGCGAGCCACAAGCGCAGGCCACCATGAGCATCATCGATACCCGCACCCCCGACGCAAAACGACTGATCCCCGGCGCCACCGGCGACTGGGAAGTCATCATCGGTCTCGAAGTGCATGCCCAGGTGACCTCGGAGGCGAAGCTGTTTTCCGGGGCGTCGACCTCGTTCGGCGCGGCACCCAACGCCAATGTCAGCCTGGTCGACGCGGCGATGCCCGGCATGCTGCCCGTCATCAACGAGGAATGCGTCAAGCAGGCGATCCGCACCGGCCTTGGCCTGAAGGCCGAGATCAACCACAAGTCGGTTTTCGACCGGAAGAACTATTTCTATCCGGACCTGCCGCAGGGCTACCAGATTTCGCAGTTCAAGCAGCCGATCGTCGGCGAGGGCAAGGTCATCGTCTCGGTCGGCCCGGACCGCCAGGGCGAGTTCGAGGACATCGAGGTCGGCATCGAGCGGCTGCATCTGGAACAGGACGCCGGCAAGTCGATGCACGACCAGCATCCGACCATGTCCTATGTCGACCTCAACCGTTCCGGCGTGGCGCTGATGGAGATCGTCTCCAAGCCGGATATGCGCTCGGCCGACGAGGCCAAGGCCTATGTGACCAAGCTGCGCACCATCGTGCGCTATCTCGGCACCTGCGACGGCAACATGGACGAAGGCTCGCTGCGCGCCGACGTCAACGTCTCGGTGCGCAGGCCGGGCGGCGCATTCGGCACGCGCTGCGAGATCAAGAACGTCAACTCGATCCGCTTCATCGGCCAGGCCATCGAATACGAGGCGCGCCGGCAGATCGCCGTCATCGAGGATGGCGGCACGATCGACCAGGAGACGCGGCTGTTCGACCCCAACAAGGGCGAGACGCGCTCGATGCGCTCCAAGGAAGAGGCACATGACTACCGCTATTTCCCCGACCCGGACCTTCTGCCGCTGGAGTTCGACCAGGCCTATGTCGACGCGCTGGCCAAGGATCTGCCGGAACTGCCCGACGACAAGAAGGCGCGGTTGATCGCGGCGCTCGGCCTGTCGACCTATGACGCCTCGATCCTGGTGTCCGAAAAGCCGATCGCCGACTATTTCGAGAAGGTGGCCTCCGGCCGCGACGGCAAGCTCGCCGCCAACTGGGTGATCAACGATCTGCTTGGCGCTCTCAACAAGGCCGACAAGGACATTGAAAATGCTCCAGTTTCGCCCGAGCAGCTCGGCGCCGTCATCGATCTGATCAAGGAAGGCACGATCTCCGGCAAGATCGCCAAGGACCTGTTCGAAATCGTCTGGAACGAGGGCGGCGATCCGCGCCAGCTCGTCGAAAGCCGCGGCATGAAGCAGGTCACCGACACCGGCGCCATCGAGAAGGCGGTGGATGAGGTGATCGCCGCCAATCCGGACAAGGCCGACCAGGCCCGCGCCAAGCCGACCATGGCCGGCTGGTTTGTCGGCCAGGTGATGAAGGCGACCGGCGGCAAGGCCAATCCGCAGGCGGTCAACGACCTCGTCAAGGCCAAGCTCGGAATCGAATAAAGCGATGTTCGTCCGTACCGCCAGCGAGCGCGATCTTGTTGCGATCCGCGCGCTGCTGGTCGAGACGTGGCACGCGACGTATGACGCCATTTACGGCGCCGAGCCGGTCGGGGCGCTCACCGACGAATGGCATTCGATCGCCTCGCTCAAGGCCCGGCTGACGCGGCCGAACTCCGAATTCCTGGTCGCCGACGACGGCAGGCGACTCGGCGGCATGGCATTCGCCGCCGCCACTACCGACCCGAAGATCGTCCTGTTGAACCAGCTTTATGTGCACCCGTCCTGCCAGCGGCAAGGGATCGGCAAGGCGCTGCTCGATGAGGTCGAGGCCAGCTTTCCGGAAGCGAACAGGCTGCGCCTCGAGGTGGAGGAAGCCAACGCGGGGGCGATCGCCTTCTACCGGTCACAGGGATTTGTGGCCGCCGGCGAAACCAAGGATTGCGGCGGCGGTTCCGGGCTGCCGGCGCTGGTTTTCGAGAAGCCCCTCGGATAGTCAGCGCGGGAGACAGCGGCGCGGGCGAAAGGTCTGACCGCGCGCAGTCAGGGCGGCGACATGACGGCAGGAATCTCCACATTGTCGATCAGCCTGGTCGTGCCGAGCCAGACGGCCGCGAGCACGCGGCCGTCGCGGTCGCGCCGCCAGGGGGCGAGCGTCAGGCTTTCACGCGCCGCGACATAGTCCACCTTCCGGAAGCCTGCCTCGACAAGCGCTTGCCGAGCCGCGTGGGCCGCATCGGCTTCGTCGGCACCCGCGGCGAGCGCGGCCGCAGTCCGGCGCAAAACGACATTCAGCTTGCGAGCGACCGCAAGTTCCTTCTCGCCGAGATAGGCGTTGCGCGAGGACATGGCGAGGCCATCCGCATCGCGCACAGTCGGTGCGCCGACGATGGCGACGGGC
>NZ_RZOT01000528.1:0-4278 GCF_003999085.1 Mesorhizobium sp. M4A.F.Ca.ET.090.04.2.1 | reverse complement strand
TGGCAGGACGGGCCGGAGCGGCTCAAGGTCGAAAACCTCGTTTGCGGCAACGTCGGCCCGGTCACCTTCGAGGCGCGCTCCGGCGAATTGCTCGGGCTGGTCGGCCTGCGCGGCGCCGGACAGGAAGCCGTCGGCCGCGCGCTGTTCGGCGCCGAGCGTTTCGAGGGAACGGTCTCGCTCGACGGCAAGCGCCTCGACCTGTCTTCGGTCGGTGCCGCCCTTGCCGCCGGCGTCGGCCTCATCGCGCGCGACCGCACCGAGGAATCGGTCGCGCTGTCGCTTTCCGTGCGCGAGAATATGTATCTCAATCCGTCGGCGGTCGGTCGTGGACTATTCTCCTTCATGAAGCCGGCGCGGGAGAGCGAGTTGACGCAGGAACTCGGCGCGCGGCTGGGGCTGAGACCCAACGATCCGCATCTGCCGATCGAGGCGCTTTCAGGCGGCAACCAGCAGAAGGTGGTCGTCGGCCGCTGGCTGGCGACGGGCCGCAAGCTGCTGATCGCCGAGGACCCGACGGCCGGCGTCGATGTCGGCGCCAAGGCCGAGATCTACCGCCTGATCGCGGCGGCCGTCGAAGCCGGGCTGGCGGTCATCGTCGTCTCCACCGATTTCGAGGAGGTCGCCCATATCTGCCATCGCGCCCTCGTCTTCTCGCATAACCGCATCGTACGCGAACTTGCCGGCGATGCCTTGACGACGGCTGCGCTCATCCGCGCCGCCTCCGTGTCCGAAGCCGCCTAGAGCCGGATGATTTCAGGTCCAATCGACCTGAAATTTGAATCCGGTTCTAAATCAAAGAGATAGAGCATGATGTCGTCCGAAAACCGCCTCACACTTTTCGGCATCATGCTCTAGGAGGACCCCCATGAATTCGATCAAATCGACGGCGCTGGAGCCGACCCGGTCGGAACTTTCCGGGCTGAGCCTCGGCCAGAAGGCTTCGCGCTACCTGCCGGTCTACGGCCTGCCGATCCTGACGCTGCTGCTCATCGTGCTGTTCTCGTTGCTGCTGCCGCGGACGTTCCCGACGCTGCTCAATTTGCGCTCGATCATCTCCGACAAGGCGATCATCGCGATGCTGTCGCTTGCGGCGATGATCCCCATGGCCTCGGGCCGCATCGACCTTACGGTGGGCTACGGCATCGTGCTGTGGCACATCCTGGCCATCAGCCTGCAAACGGCCTTTGGCATCCCTTGGCCGATCGCGGTGCTGATCGTCATCCTGCTCGGCGTGCTCACCGGCTTCATCAATGGCTGGCTGGTCGAGGTGGCGCGCATCGATTCCTTCATCGCCACGCTCGGCACCGGTACCGTGCTCTATGCTTTGGCCATGTGGTACACCGGCGGCCGGCAGGTCGTCGGCGTGCTTCCCGACGGCTTCCTCTCCCTCAACGGCACGATGCTGTTCGGCCTGCCGATCACCGGCTACTACGTGGTCGTCCTGGCGCTGGCGATGTGGCTCGTGCTCGAATACCTGCCGATCGGCCGCTACCTCTACGCCATCGGCGCCAATCCGAAGGCCGCCGCGCTCAACGGCATCCCGGTGCAGAAATTCGTCGTGGGCGCCTTCGTCGCCTCCGGCGCGCTCACCGCGCTCGGCGGCGTGCTGCTCGCCTCGAAGCTGAGGATCGGCCAGGCCAGCGTCGGTCTCGAATATCTGCTGCCGGCGCTGGTCGGCGCCTTCCTCGGATCGACCACCATCAAGCCCGGCCGCGTCAATGTCTGGGGCACGATCATCGGCGTCGTCATCCTCGCCGTCGGCATTTCCGGCATCCAGCAGTTCGGCGGCTCGTTCTGGGTCGAGCCGCTGTTCAACGGCGTCACCCTGCTCGTCGCGATCGGCATTGCCGGCTACGCGCAGCGCCGCCGCGGCGCCGTGGTGCCGCCCGCCGCCACTCAACCAGCCACCAGCCAACGAACAACGACAACCAACAATGCTTAATGGGAGAAACAGCATGCATCGCAGAACAGTCCTTCAGCTTGGCGTCGCCTGCCTGGCGCTCGGCATCGCCTCGACCGCGCTCGCCGATCCGATGGCCGACGCCAAGGCCGTCGTCGACAAATACGCCAGCAAGGTCGAGAAATGGGACGGGCCGATGACAGGGCCTAAGGGGGCCGCGGGCAAGACGATCGTCGTGCTTGGCGCCGACATGAAGAACGGCGGCATTCTCGGCGTCACCAAGGGCGTCGAGGAAGCGGCGGCGGCACTTGGCTGGACGGTCAAGACGCTTGACGGCGCCGGCTCCATCGGCGGCCGCACGGCGGCCTTTGGCCAGGCGCTGGCGCTCAATCCGGACGGCATCATCATCAACGGCTTCGACGCCGTCGAGCAAAAGCCGGCGATGGAGCAGGCCAAGGCCGCCAAGATCCCGATGGCGGCATGGCATGCAGCACCGACGGTCGGCCCGATCGACGACCTCGGTATCATCGCCAACGTCTCGACCGATCCGATGGAAGTCTCCAAGGCGGCCGCCGACTGGGCCTTTGTCGATGCCAAGGGCAAGCCCGGCGTCATTATCTTCACCGATTCCACCTATCAGATCGCCATCGCCAAGGCGGACCGGATGAAGAAGGAGATCGAAGATCTCGGCGGCAAGGTGCTCGAATATGTCGACACGCCGATCGCCGAGACCTCGCAGCGCATGCCGCAGCTCACCACGTCGCTGCTGCAGAAGTACGGCGATGAATGGACCCATTCGCTGGCGATCAACGACCTCTATTTCGACTTCATGGGGCCGTCGCTGGCGGCGGCCGGCAAGTCCGGCACCGACGCGCCGATCAACGTGGCGGCCGGCGACGGTTCGGAATCGGCCTACCAGCGCATCCGCTCCAGCCAGTTTCAGAAGGTGACGGTGGCGGAACCGCTGAACCTGCAGGGCTGGCAGCTGGTCGACGAGCTCAACCGCGCCATGGCCGGCGAGAAATGGTCGGGCTACATCTCGCCGCTGCACGTAGTGACCTCGGACAATGTCGAGTTCGACGGTGGCCCGGACAACCGCTTCGACCCTGGCAACGGCTACCGCGACGAATACAAGAAGATCTGGGGCAAATAGGCTTCGGCAGCATCTGTCGGAACAGCCAACGGCCGGCGGTCATCCTGCCGGCCGTTGGTCATTCCAAAAGCGTTCAAGCCGTGTGGCGCGCAATCACCTTGGGTGTCATGCCGACGACGACCCGGTCGTCCGCCGCGCGGCGGCCATTGAGCAGATCGAGCACCAACTCGGCCACGCGGATGCCGATCTCATGCGCGCCGACATCGATCGTGGTGATCGACGGCACCGACTGCTCGGCAAGGTCATAGGCGCCGAAGCCGGCGATCGCGACGTCGTCGGGCACACTGATGCCGCGCCGCACGCATTCCATCAGCGCGCCGAAGGCGGAAAGGTCGGACACGCACATCACTGCCTGCGTATCGGGCCAGCGCGAGATCATCTCGACCATGGCGGCCGCGCCCTCGCGCATCGAGATCGGCGGCACGCCGGAGGCGATGACACGCGAGGCGTCGAGGCCGCGGTCCTGCAGCGCCGCCAAAAAACCGCGCCGCCGGTCGAGGCCGCGCGTGTCGCGCGAGGTGTCGCCGCCGATGAAGCCGAGCCTCGAGTAGCCGCGCGCGACGAAATGATCGACCATCAGCCGCCCGGCCTCGGCGTTGGAGAAGCCGACGACATGGCCGATCGGGTCGCTCGGCAGATCCCACGTCTCCACCACCGGCACGCCGGCATTGGCCAGCATCTTGCGGCAGCGCGGCGTGTGGCGGCCGCCAGTGACGATGATCGCTTCCGGCCGCCGCTGCAGCAATTGCCCGACCAGGCGCTCTTCCTCCTCGACGTTGTAGTCAGTGAAGCCGAGCAGGATTTCCAGCCCGCTGTCGCGCAAACCTTCGGTCATGCCGCGCACCGTGTCGGCGAAGTTGGCGTTGTTGATCGAGGGTATCGTCACCGCGACGAAACCGGAGCGGCGCGAGGAAAGGTTGGCGGCAATGCTGTCGAAGACATAACCTAGCTCTTCAGCCGCTTGCAGGATGCGGTCTCGCGTGTCGGCGCTGACCGAGGCGTCGCGCTTGAAGGCGCGCGAGACGGTCATCGTCGAGACGTTGGCGCGATGCGCGACATCGGCCATGGTCGGGCGTTTGGGCGAGGACTGCATGGCCGTACGTTATCGATATCACAACGGAATGCAACGCGCCGCCGACGCTTATGCAAAGGCGATCTGGACCTTCATCGCCCGGCTGCGGTCATTGGCAAGCTCGAAGCCGGAAAGCGCCTCGTCGAACGCCAC
>NZ_RZOT01000527.1:0-4317 GCF_003999085.1 Mesorhizobium sp. M4A.F.Ca.ET.090.04.2.1 | reverse complement strand
CAAAAGGCGCAGTCGCTGGCCGCCTAGACATCATCCCAAAGAGTGGGAACCGGTTTTGTGCAAGGTCACGGTCAAACCGAAAGAAAACGCCGCCCATCGAGGCGGCGTTTTGCTTTGATCTTGGCGCTGTCGTCAACCAAGCAACTGGCTTAGCGCCATGGCGACGGTCATGTCGCCCTCGACCTTTATCTTGCCGGACATGAAGGCCATGGTCGGGTTGAGGTCGCCGGCGATCAGCGAATCCAGATCGTCGAGCGACAGCTTGACGGTGCAGTCGGTCGGCGCATCGGTGGTGGAGACCGTGGCGCCGTCGATGACGATGACACCGTCGCTGCCGGTGTCGAACTTGACCGAATGCTCGAAGCCCGCGCTTGCCACGCGCGACTTGATCCTGTCGGCAATCTCCTGAACGCTCACGGCGGTTCTCCTCATCTTGTTGCGTTTGATACGCGGCGGCGCATTGCCGGCGCATGTCGCGATCACGGTCGCTGACGCATATACCTTCGCATTGACGTTTACGTCAACGTGGTGACCATGCGTCATCTCGCATCAGCTTGGCTAGCGGCGGCGAATGCGTCCGCGCCGCGATCAGTGCTGCTTGAAGGGCTTGGTCATTTCCGAGGCGGTCTCGCCAGCGCCCTTGCGGCGGCGAATGGCGTTGTCGCGGATCTCGTCCTTGGACAGGAAGTTGACCTGGTCGATCAGCACCTCATGCACCAGCTCGACGCCGACGCGGGCGTTGATGCTGTCCTGGATGGACTTGCGGAAGGCATCGAGATCGATTGTGTCCTTCTTGGTGAAATCGACCTGCGGATTGGCGTAGAGATAGGAGTAGACCTGGTCGGTGATCAGCGCGTCGGCCGGTATCGACAGCTTCTTTATCTGCTCTGGCTCGACCGTGTAGACGAGCTTGGTGAGAAAATAGCCGTCGATCCTGGCGTCGCGGATCAAAGGCACCGAGATAATATCGGTCTTGACGTAGTCGAGGCCGCCCAGCATCGGCTTCGGCGGCTCGCCCACGCCGGCCTTGCCTGCAGCCTGGAACGAATAGAACACGGCGCCGAGCGTCGCTGCGCAGATCCAGATCGCGGCGGCGATGAACTTGATCACCGGTCTTTCCCTACCCTGGCGACCGGGATCATGCTCTTGCCCAGCCGAACTCGCCGGCCGAATAAGTGCCGTCGGCCTCGGCGCGCTGAATGGCGCTCTTCAGCAGATTGGCGACCTCGTTGACGGCGTTGAGATGGGCGAGGATCGCCGCCTCGTTCCTGGCCAGCTTCTGGCGCAGCCGCGCCAGGCCTTCGCGATGCTGCTCCAGGAATTCGATCTCGTTGGCGCCCTTCATGGCGCGGGTCAGCTCATAGAGATAGCGGCTCTTGCGGGCGTTGGACGCCTTGAGGTCGAAGCCGGTGCTGGCACGGATACCAGCCGTCTCCTCGTCGACCGCTTCCTCGATGCGGCCGATGATGGCGGCGAGGTTTCCGGGGCGAGCGAGCGGGATGGGCGCTTCCGAGGTCCGCGCCGGAAGGGTGGAGAATTCGGATTGGTCGGCCATGAGGCTCCCTAGATTTTTGTATCGGTTTCTATGGTCGTATCGTCGCCGGTCATCGACCGCGCGGCCTGGCGCTGCAACTCCTGCACCATGGACGTCGACAGCCGGATCTGTTGGTCGATCTCGGCCTTCTCCGGCCCACCCGAAACCGGGCCGACCGGCACGATGCGCTTGCCGTCCATATAGTGGTCGGCGAGCAGTGATCTGGCGATGCCGATGCCGCCGCGCGCGGCCATGACATTGGCCAGTTGCTCGGCCATCTGCGATTTCCACATGTCGCCGGCGAGACCCTTGCCGTAAACGCCCTCGGTGTCCTTGGGCATCATGTTCTGGATGAAGGTCTGCAGCACCATCGCCTCGAAGCGCTGGAACTTCTTCTCCGGGTTCGCCACCTCGGCTTTGTCCGCCGTGGCCCGGGAAAGCATGGTGCCGGCGGTGTCGACTGAAAAGGCGGCCGAGGCGCCACCAGTCCGTTTGGCCAGCGCCGCGCGCGCGGCTTCGACGTCCGTCGGCTCGGCAGCGCGAGCGACGTCCAAGACGATGTCGCTGGGTGGAGAGATTGCCAAAAAAGTCCGCCTCTTGCCGGTTTTTGCTATCCGCACAATGACTGAACAAGCTTGTGGCAGGCTTGCGAGCCCAAGCATCGAGTGGCTCGTCTTTCGCCATCGCGATTTTGCTGTGCTACGAAATGGGAGATCGTTCTTGCCAGCGGTTAGGGGCCAAAGTGTTGGATGAAGATTATCGAGAGATTTCAGATTTCCGGGCGAGGCGTCGTAGTCGTCGGTGACCTACAGACCGACTTCCGGATGGGCCAAAAACTCAACGCGATTGTCATGAGGCCGGACGGCTCTAAAACCTCGACGGCCGCGGAGAAAGAGTATGCGCTCCGGCGGATCGACGATGTCGCTCACGAATTCGAAGTGTTCGTGCTGCGTCATGTTGATCTAGCTGATGTGCCCGAGGGCAGCACTCTCGATCTGACTTTGATACCGAGTCGCTAGTTAGTATCGTCGCGTCGCTTCTGCGCGATCAGATCGAGCCGCTCGCGGTCGATGCGTTCGCGCTCGTCGCGGCGGCGCACGTCCTTGTAGGCGCGCTCGACCATGTTGGTGCGCGCCGTCGCGGTGGCGATGAGAGTTGCTTCCTGCCTGGCGCTTTCCAGGCTTGCCTGCTGGCGGACCAGGGCATTGGCGATGCGGCGATGGTAAAGGTCGGGGAACTGGCCGGCCAGCGATTGGTCAGCGTCGAAGTGCTCGACCAGTTCCCTTGCCTCGGTCTCGGCCGCTCCCGCCTGCGCCAGGAATGTCGCATGGCGCGTCTCGTGCAGGGCCTTGAGCTGCTCCTGCACCTTGACCAGTTTCCGCAGCCGTTCCTTGCGCGTGGTCATTGCGTCACCGTGCCAGTGTCAGGTCGACAAAGCCGTCGACGAACAGCGACAGCATGGTGCCGATGGCGAGGTAGAAGAGGATCAGGCCGCCGGCGATGACGAAAGGCAGCGAGATGAAGTAGACGGGGATCTGCGGCGTCAGCTTGTTGACGAAGCCGATGGTCAGATTGACCAGGATGGCATAGGCGACGAACGGGCTGCCGAGGCGGATGACCAGGAAGAAGGCGTCCGACACGGTGTCGGTGAGATCGACGAGCGCCGCCTGCGGATTGAAGAAGACGTTGACCGGCGCGACCGTGTAGGAGGCGACCAGAGCGCGCACGATCTCGTGGTCGAAGTCGAAGACGAAGAGCAGCAGCAATGCCGAGAAGGAGATGATGGCGGCCAGCGCCGCCTGCGGCTCCGGCTCCTCGATCGCCGGGCCGCCGGCGCCGCCATAGCCGATCAGCGTGGCGATGGCCGAGCCCATGAAGCGCAGCGCCTCCATATAGAGCCGGGTCATGGCGCCGATCAGCCCGCCGACCAAGAGTTCCGAGACGATCATCGGCGCCAGGACCTGCGGGCGGGGATCGACATACGGGTAGATGCGGTCCCAGAGGAAGGCGAGCAGGCCGCCGGTGGCGGCGACCGCCACGAAGAGCCGGACCTGGATCGGCACGCGCGCACTCGACAGGCCTGGCATCAGCATGAAACAGGCGCCGATGCGGCAGAAAGCCAGGAAGGCGGCGATGACGACGCCTTGCGAGAGCGCGCTCACGAGATCGTCCCGAGCACCTTGATCTCGACGCCCTTGGCGATCTCGACATGGGAGAGCACCGGCAACGTGGTGAACAGGCGCTCGATGATCATGCGCACATAGGGGCGCGCGTCCGGCGCGGTGACCAGCACGAAGCGCTCGCCGGCTTCCAGATGCTTGCGGATCGCCTTGGTCGCATCCTGGCCGAATTCCTCGAGCTGACGCGGGTCGATGTCGAACTCGCGCACCTCGCCCTTGGCGTCGCGCTTGAGGCTCTGGTGGAAGGCGAGGTCCCAGCGGTTGCCGAGACGCAGAACCTTGAGCACGCCGCCCTCGGAAAGATCGCCGCAGATCTGCTGCGCCATGCGGATGCGCACGTGCTCGACAATCTGTTCGGTGCGGCGCACATGCGGCGCGATCTCGGCGATGGCTTCGATGATCAGATGCAGGTTGCGGATCGAGACGCGCTCGGCGAGCAGAAGCTTCAGCACCGCCTGCAGGCCGGGATAGGAGATGTGCGAGGTGCAGATCTCGTCGGCGAGCTTGCGGTATTCCGGATCCTGCCTCTCGAGCAGCGCCTTCATGTCCTTGTAGGAGAGAAGCTGCGGCAGGTTGTTGCGGATGACCTCGGAGAGATGGGTG
>NZ_RZOT01000526.1:0-4328 GCF_003999085.1 Mesorhizobium sp. M4A.F.Ca.ET.090.04.2.1 | reverse complement strand
CCCTGATACATGACCAGCGGATGCAGTGCATTGGGCACGGCATGGCGCATGACGACGGCGCCGCCAGTCAGCCCCTTGGCCTTGGCCGTCTCGACATATTGCGCGTTCAGCGTGTCGAGCAGATTGCCGCGCATGACTCGCATGTTGTAGGCGAGCCCGCCGAAAGTCGCGATCGCCACCACCGGCCAGACATGCTTGACCAGGTCGACGAACTTTGCCCACGACCACGGCGCGCCGCCATACTCCGGCGAAAAGAAGCTGCCGATCTCCGACACGTTTAACTGGAAGACCAGGAGATAGACGATGATCAGCGCCATCAGGAAGCGCGGCACCGTCATGCCGAGAAAGGAAATGGCCGACAGCGTCGAGTCGATCCAGGAATATTGCCGGGTCGCCGCCCATATGCCGAATGTGATGCCCAGCACCGAGGCGAGCAGATGGCAGACCAGCGCCAGCAGCAGCGTGCGCGGCAGGCGCTCGCCGACCACATCGGCCACTGGCTTGTTGTAATAGAGGCTGTAGCCGAAATCGCCGCGGGTGATGATACCACCGATCCAGTTCAGATACTGGATGGGCAGCGGCTTATCGAGGCCATGCTCGACGCGGTAGGCCTGCGCCTGCGCGTCGGCTTCGGCGAACGAGGCGCCGCCCTGGTTGATGAGTTGCGAGCGGATGTAGTCGGCATAGTCGCCCGGCGGCGCCTGGATGATGGCAAAGGTGACCAGGCTCAGTATGGCGAGGACCGGGATCGCCGACGCTATGCGCGTAGCCAAGAATCGCAGCATCGGTCCGTTTCTCCTCGCATTCACGCTTCAGTGGTTGGCCGCTGACTTCATCTCGTCCCGGCCGCGCGCGCGGCGCGGCCGGGAGTTTGGTCAGGGGAGGAAACTCAGTTCGTCGGGCCCTTGTCCCCGGGCTTGCCTGGAAGCTGCTCGGGGAACAGTTCGTATTTGTGCTGCTTGTCGGCGGCGACGAAGACCCGCTCGCGGATGATCGAATCCTCGGCCCAGTTGAACATGAAGATCGGCGTTCCCTGCGGGATGTTGGAGAAACGCTTGTTGACGATCAACGCGCCGGGATATTCGGTCAGGCCGACATTGTAGACATGTTCCGTCGAGATCTTCTGGAACTGCTTCATCAGGCTGGCGCGCTCGTCATTGTCCTGTGACGAGACGAACTTTCGGACGATGTCGACGAGATCCTTCTCGAACGGCATCAGGTCGACCTCGCCGCTTTCCGGCGCGCGGTGGTTCCAGCTGGTCTTCGGGCCGACCGGAGCGAGCTGCTCGGTGTTCTGCACCACAGAAGTCAGCTCCTGGTCGTTGCGCCGCACCAGCCAGTCGAAGCGGCCGGAATATTGCGAGGCATCGCGCTGGGTTCCATTGAGGCCGTTGAGCACGACGCGAAGCCCGAGCTTCTCCATCTGGCCGACGACGCCCTCGGCAAGGCTCTTGTCGGTGGTGTAGTCATTGTTGACCAGCATGACGATCTCGACGTTCTTGCCGCCGGCGGTTCCTGTGGGGAAGTTCACGAAGCCGTCGCCGTCGGTGTCCTTGAGACCGGCCTTGGCGAGTTCCGCCTTGGCGCCCGCGAGATCGAACGGGTAGTAGACAGTCGAGTTGCGGTCATAGAAGGAGGTGCCCGAAGAGAAGCCGCCCGGATAAATGGCGGTGAACGGGCCCTTCACCAGGGAGTCGCCGAGCGCCTTGCGGTCGAGCGCCATGGTGACGGCCTTGCGGAAGTCCTCGTTGCGATTCAGCTCACGGACGGCCTGACTGCGTTCGTCCGGATTGCCCCAGCCATTGGCCGAGAAATTCATGCGAAGATTATAGCCGATGAGGCGCGGGCCGAAGGCGAGACGGGCCGGCGCATCCTTTTCCGCAGCACGCTTAAGCGAAGCGACGAAGTTTTCCGGCTGCTCCAGGTTGGAGAAGTCGCCCGAACCCGCCACCGCCTGAACATCGCGGTCGGCCCAGGTAGACAGCTTGTAGTGCAACTCGTTCAGGTAGGGCAGCTGGTTGCCCTTCTCGTCGACCTTCCAGTAGTACGGGTTACGGCGCATGACGATGATGTCGTCCGGCCGATATTCGACCGGGACCCAGGCGCCCATCACCGGCATGTTCATGTATTCCGGCGGGAAGGCGTTCTTGAACTGGTCGTAGGTGTTCTTGGAATATTTCGGATGCTGCGGCTTCAGAATATGCGAGGGGCCGGGGCAGAAGGTGCCGTAAGCCATGGCATAGAGGTACTGCCGCGGGAAGGCGTCCTTGAAGGTCCACTCGACGGTGTAGTCGTCGATCTTCTTCAGCGCGGTGCCGACGCCGAAGGTTTCCTGGGTGGCGCCGTTCAGCGGCGAGACGTTGGGGTCCACGACCTCATCGTTCCAGTAGAACATGACATCGTCGGCATTGAACGGCACGCCATCCGACCATTTGGCGCCTTCGACCAGATGCATGGTCAGCTTGTGGCCATCCTTCGACCATTCCCAGCTTCTGGCAAGGTTCGGCAGCGGCTCGGTGTCCTTGGCCTCGATCTGGAACAGCGGTGCGGTGCGGGTCAGGCATTCGGAAAGGCCGATGTCGATGCCGCCCCAGCCCTGGGTCTGGCCGGCGCCATAGTTCCAGCCTTCGGGCCGGCCACCGATGACATGGCGCATTGTGTCGCCATAGACGCCGATGCCGTCCGGCATGTTCCCGGTCTTGAACACCAGCGGCTCCTTCGGCAGGCGGTCCTTGACTGGCGGAAGCTTGCCGGTCTTGACGTATTTTTCGGTGAGCCAATCGGGTTCGTGGTATTCGGGCAGCGCCTTGAACTCCAGGATGGAGTCGCGCGCCACATATTTGATCTTCCCTTCGGCGGGAAACTGCGCCGGCGCCGGCGGCACCGTCGGTTCGGATGCGTATGCGCTCAATGCCGATGCCGAGACGCTCAGCGCCAGTCCGGCCAGAATGCCAATTCGATGTAAGTTCCTCATTGTTTCCTCCCAAATGTTTCGACGTCTGCTGCTGCCCGCGTTCTATTCGGGACGACTGATTTGACCGACCGGCCTCCCGCGGTCCGCCTCCAGGCGCGAGGTATCAGCCGGCCTGTTTCAGCGCCGCCTTTTCGGCGCGCAATTCCTCGATCGAGCGCACGCTTCTGCGCGCCGCACCCGCCCATTCACGGGTCTTGACCCTGGATTTCGAGAGCCGCTCTTTTGCGGCCGGCACCGCGTTCGCGTATTGCGGCAGCCAGGCCGCCTGGGCAACGACCATCTCGTCCACCATCTGCCAGACTTCCTCCGGCGTCGAAACCGCGCCGACCAGTGGATCGTGCAGCACGGCGAGCTTCAAGAGATCGATGTCGCCCGATATCGCGGCATGCACCGACATGCGCTGCACGTTGATCGAGGCCATGCAGGTGGCGGCGCAGGCTTCCGGCAGCGTGATGCCGGCGGCCATGTTGATGCCGAAGCGGTCGACGAAGCCGGGCGACTCGATGATGGCGTCCTGCGGCAGGTTGGTGATCACGCCGCTGTTCCTGACGTTGAAATGGCCGCGATAAACGCGGTTCGTCTCCAGCGCTTCGAGAATATGGCTGGCATGCTCGTTGGAGCGCTTTGCGGGGTCGATGGGCTTCGACGCCGCCTCGAGGAATTGCGGATATTCCGTCTCGAACCAGTTGCGGGTTTCGGTCGAGTAGCGCAGATACCCGCCCGTTTCGCCGTGGATCCAGTCCGACATGTCGATCCAGCGCGTGATCTCGTCCGGCCGCTTGCGGTACCAGGGCAGATATTCGGAGAGATGCCCGTTGCTCTCGGTCGAGTAGACGCCGAAGCGCTTCAGCACATCGATGCGCAGCTTCTCCTGCTTCGAAAAGACCGGGTGCGCCTCAAAGGCGGCGACCAGTTCGTCCTTGCCGATTTTGCGGCCGTTGAGGCGCAGCTCGATGAACCACGTCTGATGGTTGATGCCGGAGCAGACATAGTCGAGCTCCTTCGGCGATTTCGCGCCGAGCACCTCGGCGATCTGCTCGGCGCCGTGCTGCACACCGTGGCAGAGCCCGACCGTGTCGACCTTGCCGTATTCGATCGCCGCCCAGGTGTTCATAGCCATCGGGTTGGCGTAGTTGAGAAACTTGGCACCGCTCGCCGCGACCTCGCGGATATCCCTGCAGAAATCGAGGATCACCGGAATGTTGCGCTGGCCATAGAGGATGCCGCCGGCGCAGATCGTGTCGCCGACGCACTGGTCGATGCCATATTTGAGCGGAATGCGGATATCGTCGGCATAGGCCTCGAGGCCGCCGACGCGCACGCAGCTGATGATATAGCGCGCTCCCTCCAGCGC
>NZ_RZOT01000525.1:0-4342 GCF_003999085.1 Mesorhizobium sp. M4A.F.Ca.ET.090.04.2.1 | reverse complement strand
CCGCCGAAGTGCTACCTGCACCATCAGGCCTCGTTCATCCCGACCTTCTTCCCCGAGGGCACGAAGCTCGGCCAGGATGCCGACTTCTTCTACTTCCCGCCCTATGCCTCGAAGCCCGAGCTCGGCACCCCGGTGCTCGGCGCCGGCACGCTGGCCATGATCACCAAGGATTCGAAGGCGGCTCGCGCCTTCATCGAATTCCTGAAGATGCCGCTGGCGCACGAGATCTGGATGGCCCAGGGCGGTTTCGTGACGCCGTTCAAGGGGGTCAACAAGGACGCCTATGCCAGCGACGCGCTGAAGAAGCAGGGCGAGATCCTCGCCAACGCCTCGACCTTCCGCTTCGACGGTTCCGATCTGATGCCGGGCAAGATCGGCGCCGGCTCCTTCTGGACCGGCATGATCGACCTCGTCGGCGGCAAGTCCGCCCAGGATGTCGCCACCGACATCCAGAAGAGCTGGGACGCGATCAAGTAGCCGGTCGTTCGCCTAGCCGGAAGCTCTTGCTTCCTCCTCCCAAGCGGATCCGGGCCTTTCGCGCCCGGATCCAGCTGGCCCATCACAGTATCTCATCCCGGTCGGATCGGGGTGAACCAGGTACCAGTCGTGAAAGCCCTGTCGTGAAAGCGTAGACATTCCGGCATGCGGCGCGCCGGGGAGGGCGGATATTCCGCTTTCATGTCCCGTTCGCGCCCCAACAACGAGAACAGCGCACGATCGCCACGATCATTTCAGTCCTGGCGGATCTTGCGCAGGGGAGAGGGACCCATGGCGGCTCAGATTTTCTCGGCCATATTCGTCATCATCGTCGGAGTCGGCGGCTGCGTCGCCTATTTCTGGGGCGCCAACAAGGCGCTCGACACCATCTTTCCCTCGCGCGGCGTCAGCGGCACTGCCGCCGTCGACAACCTGCGCCGGCAGGGGTTGATCCGTCCCTGGCTGTTCGTCGGTCCAGCGATGATCATCCTGACCATCTATCTGATCTACCCCGTCGTCGAGACGCTCAGACTGTCGTTCCTCGATCGCGGCGGCGCGAGCTTCGTCGGCCTCGCCAACTACGAATGGGCGTTCGGCGACCGCGAGTTCCGCAACTCGATCCTCAACAACATCGTCTGGCTGGCCGTAGTGCCGGCGGCCTGCACTTTCCTCGGTCTGATCATCGCCGTGCTGACCGACAAAATCTGGTGGGGCACCATCGCCAAGAGCCTGATCTTCCTGCCGCTGGCGATTTCCTTCGTCGGCGCCAGCGTGATCTGGAAATTCATTTATGAGTATCGCGGCGAAGGCCAGGTCCAGATCGGCCTGCTCAACGCCATCATCCAGTTTTTCGGCGGGCAGCCGCAGGTCTGGATATCGCTGCCGTTCTGGAACAATTTCTTCCTGATGGTCATCCTGATCTGGATCCAGACCGGCTTTGCCATGGTGATCCTGTCGTCGGCGCTGCGCGGCATTCCCGAGGAGACGATCGAGGCCGCGGTGATCGACGGCGCCAACCCGTTCCAGATCTTCTGGAAGATCATGGTGCCGCAGATATGGGGCACCATCGCCGTGGTCTGGACCACTATCACCATCCTGGTGCTGAAGGTCTTCGACATCGTGCTGACCATGACCAACGGTCAATGGAACAGCCAGGTGCTGGCCAATCTGATGTTCGACTGGATGTTCCGCGGTGGCGGCGATTTCGGCCGCGGCGCAACGATAGCCATCATAATCATGATCGCGGTCATCCCGATCATGGTCTGGAACATCCGCCAGGCCAACAAAGAGACGGGAGGACACTGAAATGGCCGCATCGACCGGAAAGTCCTTTGCCAGCCGTTTCGGCGTCCACATCGCGGTGCTGATCTTCGTCGCCATCTGGACCGTGCCGACGCTAGGCATCCTCGTCTCCTCGCTGCGCGACAAGGACCAGATCATCGCTTCCGGCTGGTGGAACTCGTTCGCCAGCTCCAGCCAGACCGAAGCCGGGCGGCTGCCCGCCGCCTCGGCGCAGGTCGAGAAGGACGGCAAGTTCGTCATCGAGGGCAACATCTTCGGCGACGGCGCCAAGCGCGATATCAGCGCCTTCGGCGTCAAGTCGGCCGCGCCGACGCAATATCCGGCCGGCTCGACCGCCGATCTCGGCGACGGCGTGACCCTGCAGGTCAATGCCGACGGCAGCTTCGTGCTTGCCTCGCCCAAGGCCTTCGAGGGCGACCGCGGCCAGCGCGTCTATTTCGCGTCGTCGGCGCCGCCGAAGTTCACCACGGACAACTACAAGACGGTGCTGTTCTCGGAAGGCATCGGCCGCTCCTTCATGAACTCGCTGACGGTGACCATTCCGGCCACCGTCATCCCGATCCTGATCGCGGCCTTCGCGGCCTACGCGCTGGCCTGGATGCGCTTTCCCGGCCGAGCGCTTTTGATCGCGGTCATCATCGGCCTGCTCGTCGTGCCGCTGCAGATGTCGTTGATACCGCTGCTCAAGCTCTACAACGGCGTCGGCTCGTTCTTCGGCGTGCCGTCCAAGACCTATCTTGGCATCTGGCTGGCGCATACCGGCTTCGGCCTGCCCTTCGCCATCTATCTGCTCAGGAGCTACATTGCCGGGCTGCCGCGCGAGATCATGGAATCGGCGCGCATCGACGGCGCCAGCGATTTCGAGATCTTCGTCAAGATCGTGCTGCCGCTGTCGTTCCCCGTGCTCGCCTCCTTCGCCATCTTCCAGTTCCTGTGGGTGTGGAACGATCTCTTGGTGGCGATGGTTTTCCTCGGTACAGAGGCCGACCAGATCGTGCTGACCGCCAAGCTGAACGCGCTGCTCGGCTCGCGCGGCGGTGACTGGGAGATCCTCACGACATCGGCATTCGTGACCATCATCGTGCCGCTGATCGTGTTCTTCTCGCTGCAGCGCTATTTCGTACGCGGGCTGCTTGCCGGCTCGGTGAAAGGAGGTTGAGACAATGCAATCGGCTTTGAAGGCGACGTCGAGGCCCGACCCCGCCGTCGATCGCGACTGGTGGCGGGGCGCGGTGATCTACCAGATCTATCCGCGCAGCTACCAGGACTCAAATGGCGACGGCATCGGTGACCTGAAGGGCATTGTCCGGCGCTTGCCCTACATCGCCTCGCTCGGCGTCGATGCCATCTGGATATCGCCCTTCTTCAAGTCGCCGATGAAGGACTTCGGTTACGACGTATCGGACTATTGCGACGTCGACCCGATGTTCGGCACGCTCGCCGATTTCGATACGCTGGTGGCGGAGGCGCATCGGCTTGGCCTCAAGGTGATGATCGACGAGGTGCTGTCACATACCGCCGACATCCATCCCTGGTTCAAGGAAAGCCGTTCGAGCCGCAGCAATCCGAAGGCCGACTGGTATGTGTGGGCCGACGCCAGGCCGGACGGCACGCCGCCCAATAACTGGCTGTCGATCTTCGGCGGCTCGGCCTGGCAATGGGACACCAGCCGCCAGCAATACTACCTGCACAATTTCCTCGCCGAGCAGCCCGACCTCAACTTCCACAACGCGGAGGTCCAGGACGCGCTGCTCGACGTCACCCGTTTCTGGCTGGAGCGCGGTGTCGACGGCTTCCGCCTCGACACCATCAATTTCTATTTCCACAGCCAGGGGCTGGAGAACAATCCGCCGCTGCCGCCCGAGGAGCGCAACGACCAGACGGCTCCGGCCGTCAACCCCTACAACTACCAGGACCATATCTACGACAAGAGCCGGCCGGAGAACCTCGGCTTCCTCGAACGCTTCCGCGCCCTGCTCGACGAATATCCGGCGCAGGCAGCGGTCGGCGAAGTCGGCGATTCGCAGCGCGGCCTGGAAGTGGTGGCCGCCTACACCGCCGGCGGCAAGCGCGTCCACATGTGCTATTCCTTCGACTTCCTCGCACCCGAGAAGATCAGCGCCGCCAAGGTGCGCGCGGTGCTGGAGGCCTTCGGCAAGGTCGCCAGCGACGGCTGGTCGTGCTGGGCTTTCTCAAATCACGACGTGATGCGGCCGGCCTCGCGCTGGGCCGCCAGCGAGGCCGATCCGACCGCCTATCTCAAGGTTATCTCGGCGCTGCTGATGTCGCTGCGCGGCTCGGTCTGCCTCTATCAGGGCGAGGAACTCGGCCTCGGCGAGGCGGAACTCATGTTCGAGGACCTGCAGGATCCCTACGGCATCCGCTTCTGGCCCGAATTCAAGGGCCGCGATGGCTGCCGCACGCCGATGGTGTGGGATGCCGCCGCCAAGAATGGCGGCTTCTCGGCGGCCAAGCCCTGGCTGCCGGTGCCCGGCAAGCATCTTTCGCAGGCTGTGAGCGTGCAGCAGGGCGACCCAAGCTCGCTGCTCGAGCACTACCGGCG
>NZ_RZOT01000524.1:0-4342 GCF_003999085.1 Mesorhizobium sp. M4A.F.Ca.ET.090.04.2.1 | reverse complement strand
CATCTCCTTGCCCGCTGGCCAAAGCCAGCGGGTTTTTTGCTCAGCTGGCCTTTTGCTGTAAAGGGCTCGGCGCACCAATGCTCGACTTAAAGCTCGGCGAAGGCGGCTTCATTCTGGCATCCTCCCGCCACTGCTTGAAGCGAACAAAGGCTTCTGCTGCGGCATCGCATTGGATACGCGATGGACCATTTGAGTGCAGGATCACCTGCGCAGCGCGCCTGGAGAGGCCGTGCTTTTCCATGAACACATCGAGGTCGTACGGGCAGTTGTCGGAGACTGGATCGCTGCTGGCCTGATATTTGCCCACTCGTTCCTCCTATTCCCTCACGGCAAATCAACGGCTTTGCGACTCGCGTCGATAGCGCCGACGGCAAGATAACCGTTCGGATTGATGGCGGCGGCTTGGTCACAGTCGACCTCGATTCCATCGCCGACTGCTCGCCGACTTTCGCGCGTTGTTCACCGGCCCTGGCCTTCGGTGTGTCGATCGCAAGCGGAAAGTTGTAAGTCGGGATGCTCACGCTCGAAACACCATCCTCCATCACCTTCAGGATGGTGGCTGTCAAAGTGATCTCGTCACCAACTCGCGGACCTCGCGCCATCGTCTCCACCGCTTTGAGCCGGGTAGTTATTTAAACATTCAAGTTAGCTAAAATGTTCCGGAACCGATCGGGGTTTGGTGCCTTGAATCGGGCCCTCTCGAGTTCGGTGGTGCGGAGGTTCTGTTCAAGCCTGATGGAATAAGCAACGGCCTGAGCAGTGGGAACATTGCGGGCCAAACTGAACCCGCCAATTGGGACGAGAGACGAGCGCGGGTTCACCTTCCCCAAAGGCATACCTTGCGGCCTGCCAAGACAGGGCGCACTGTAACCGGGCTCCGGCACCTCCTCGATGTCGGTGCATGGCCCGGCCTGCAGAATCCTGTGTCACCTCGATTTAAGCAGACCGGGCTATCGCACGACCCTGATTGACCGGAAAACTGGTCAATTTTGTTGCTGACCCAGCTTCTTCGCCTCGCGCTCAAGCGTCTCGCGGTCATTGCCGTGTTTGGCAATCAATTCGCGGACCTCTGGGATCGTGAGTTGGAACTTGCTCGCAAGATAGCCAATTTCATATTCCTCGTCTCCCGACACCCGGTCGCGGTCTCGAAAATCGGTCTTGCTTTTGTCGTCTGCCATGGCTGTTCCTCCTAGTTGAAAGAGAACAGCAACCGTGCCGGAATGTTCCGAGGGCCTTCAGCAAACGCTAACGGAACTGAAACGGCCATGCGATATTGAATCAAATTCGAATGTTGCGTTGGAGTTCGTATGCGTAACGCCGACGAGCGGCTAAGATTCATCAAGCCGTTGGAGCCAGTGCAAGTCGAGACGCCGCCTGTGAGCGACGACTGGCTCCATGAAATCAAGCTCGACGGCTTCCGGACACAGGTGATACTCGACTGGGCCGGCGCCCGCGCTTTCTCCAGAAACGGCCACGACTGGTCGAAGCGGTATTGGCCGACCGTCGCCGCGGCGGAGAAGCTTCCGGCGAAGTCATTCATCCTCGACGGCGAGATGATCGCGCCCGAGCCCGACGGCCGGCCCAACTTTCATAGGATGCACTCGCGGATGACGCGGAACGCCGAACAGCTTGCTTTCGTCGCGTTCGATATCCTGCACCTCGACGGCCAGGATCTCCGTTCACTCCCGGCGATCGAGCGCAAGGCGAAGCTTTGGGATCTGGTGAAGCCGGCGAAGGGGATCATTCAATACAGCGAGCATGTCGAGGGCGGCGGCGCTGCCTTCTTCGAAGCCGTCGAGAAGATGGGCCTCGAAGGCATGGTCTCGAAGCGAAGGGAAAGTCCCTACAAGAGCGGCAAGATCGATGCCTGGGTGAAGACAAAATGCTGGGAGCTTGGCGAATTCGAGTTGCTGGGCATCAGGCGCGAGCCCGGCAAGGCGCCACAGGGCATCATGGCACGCGGCGGGAAATATGCCGGCTCGGCCACGGTCGCGCTCACCATGGAGATGCGGGAGCGTCTATGGCGACGAGTGCGCAAAGGGCGTTCGCCACCGCCAGGACTGCCGAAAGCCATTTCAAAGGCGGAATGGCTCGAGCCCGGCATCACTGCCCGTGTCAGGTATTTGCGCGGCGAACCGAAGCTACGCCATGCCACGGTGGAGGATGTCCGGGAAGAGTAGCCCGGCTGGCCTCGGCCAATCCATATGCTAAATTCCCACGATGGACCAACGAACCATTGATAGAGCGCTCTTCCTGCTCAGGCAGTATCGCGACACTCTTGTGATGAGCCACGCGCCAATGGGGCCTGATGGCGTGCCAGAGCTACGCACCGCAGCGCAGACCGCCGATCCGCTCGAAATAGCGGCGCTGGAGGATATCGCGCAGCTTGATGCGGTCATCAAAGAGATGTCGACGGCGGCTTCGTCAAGCGGATGCTCATATATTCGAATTGTCGGCAAATAATTCGGAACCGAATTGCCGCGTCGCTCTTATAGGACAGTGGCAAACCCCTTCACTCTCCGGGGTCCCATCCACAAGCAGGAGCGGCCCGTCGCCGTGTGGAAGATGACGACGGGCCGCCCTACGTCGCGAAGCGATCGATCTAAGGTAGTGTAGCCGCTATATGGCACCATCAAAGCCCGTCGCTCATCCTCCCAGCGACGGGCTTTCCCTTGCCTAAATAGATCGATCCTTCCTCTTTGATCGCGCCAGCATGCAGCGGGCCAGAGGCATGCGCCAGAGCGCCGGACGCAGCTCTGGTGAGGCTCTTGGAACCTAATGCCCGACTTTGACTTATGTCGGCCATGAGCACCCGTGGGACTGACTTTTTGTACAAGTGGATAGGCGCCAACGTTCCCGAGACGGTGGGTGCCGATATCATCTCGGTTGCCGAGTTGACCCAAAAGCTGTTCGCCGACGCGAAGTCGGTAGGCATCAGCAGCACCGAGATTGAGGAAGACACCGGCAGCGTCTATGAGGTCATCCTCGACGCAATCGTCCATCACGACGCCGGTATTGCAGATTGATGAGAGCAGAACGTGCCGCCCAAACGAACATACCGTCTACAGATCATGCTCAATGCCGAGGAACTGGCCGTGCTGGATGCTTGGCGTTTTGAGAGAAGAATGCCGACTCGATCTGACGCCGTTCGGGAGCTGTTTCGTCGTGGCCTCACCGCGGCGGATGACGATGCAGAGACGGGAGGCGGGCGTTCGGCAGACTTTAGGGTGCTGCCCACTCGGAACTAGCGTGCGCAGAAACGCGGGCTGGCGGGCCTCCCTGTGGCGCGCTATATCGGCCTCATGGCGGGCAAGGGCTGGACGTTTCAATCCCTGATCGACGCGAAGATGACCGTGACGGCGTTTTGCCACTGGTCACCCTGCAACCATAGCCAAAAGCTCAATCTCGCCCAGCTCCGGGACCGCTACGGCCCTGACGCGCCGGCAATGGCCGATGACCTCATTCCCAAGCTGAAATGCCACAGGTGCGGCGGCACGGATGTCGGCGTGATCTACACACCCGACACCAGCCCCAACGCCTACGGCAGGGCCAAGGGCGGATGATGATCGCCTTTTAGGTCCGGCGGGCCTTCCTAATTCTCCGCATGACTGAAGACGACTGCGCCACTGTCCTTGCGAACTTCAACCGACACAATCCCATCGTCGCCCTTTCGGGTCTGGAACATGGAGATTGCATGGTCTCTGGCGGTCTTCTCGGCGTCGAAAGTCGCCTTGTCGACAACACCCTGTCTTCCATACCAGATGACGGTGTAGGCCATCGTTGTCAGTTTCGACCGGTTGGTCTGGCTCTAGGTGGCAAGCTTTCACATGGATTTGCGGCCAGTCTGGCGGATCGCCTCTCTCTTAGCCACACGGACTTTTTTCTTGCCAGTTTCTCATCGCGAACGTCATCAACGGCCGATCGGCCACACTTCGCAATCACATAATCGGCTCTGTTCGTTCGAAAGTCTTCTTTTTGAACAGACAACATCGTTCCTCCCGGTTCGAGGCCTCCCTCCCTTTTTTGGCTGACTGGAGACACTAGCTGCCGATGTATCGCGCGAGTCTACCAATTGGGGATTGAGTAAAACGATGCACTCTGCATCGCGCTGCCACGTCAATCGGGCAGCAGTAGCACCACGAATCCTAGCACGACCATCAGCAGGGATCCGGACATGCCGATCATGTCGCGCTGCCGGTAGCGCCAGATCGCGCCGGCAAGCATCGAGGCGGTGATGGCGGCGATGTAGAGCGGGGCGGAGTTCTCCACAGCAATTCCATTGCACAGCGGGGTTAGCGGTGATTGTTCACCGACTGGTCTAGCGCTCAGGGCGAAGTGCCCG
>NZ_RZOT01000523.1:0-4359 GCF_003999085.1 Mesorhizobium sp. M4A.F.Ca.ET.090.04.2.1 | reverse complement strand
ACGTAACCCCGCACCCTCCCCGACAATAGCAGAAACCGCTGGCCCCGCATACGCAGAAGCGCCGGTTGGCTTTTCGGCTCAGCCGAAAAACAGGAAGCCGGCGATCAGGAAAGCGGGGATCAGCACCAGACCCGACCACGCCATGTAGCCGAAGAACCCCGGCATCTTCACGCCGCGATGCCTGGCGATCGCAAAGACCATGAAGTTCGGCGCATTGCCGATATAGGTGTTGGCGCCCATGAACACCGCGCCGGCCGAGATCGCGGCGAGGGTGGATGCGAATTCGCCCATCAGGCGCTGCGGGTCGCCGCCGGCAAGCTCGAAGAAAACCAGATAGGTCGGCGCATTGTCGAGGAAGGACGACAGCGCCCCGGTCAGCCAGAAATAGGCCAAGTTGTTCGGCTGGCCGGAAGGCGATGTCACCAGCGCGACCAGCGGCGCCAGCGCGCCGCCGGGGCCGGCCCTCAGGATGGCGATCACCGGCACGATTGCGATGAAGATGCCGGCAAACAATTTCGCCACCTCGGCGATCGGTCCCCAGGTGAAGCCGTTCGCCTCGCGATGGCTCTTGCGCGAGACGGCGAGCGAGGCGAACGCCAGCGCCAGGATGATGGCGTCGCGCACGAGGTTCTGCAGTTCGAGGCCGACGCCGAGGATGGAAAGACCGGCGCCCGGCTTCCAGGTCGCCGACATCAGGATCGCGCCGATCACCCCGGCCAGCAGCGGAATGTTGGGCAGGCCGCGCAGGCGGACCTCCTTGTCCGGCGTCGGGTCCATGATCTTCGGCATGCCGCCCTCGCGCCGGTGCAGCATGGTGTCGATGCCCAGAAAGACCAGGAGCACTAGTCCGCCGGTGAATAGCGTCTCGCGCCAGAGATTGGCGGTCGTCCAGAAGAAATCGACACCGCGCAGGAAGCCGACGAACAGCGGCGGGTCGCCGAGCGGCGTCAGCGAGCCGCCGATGTTGGAGACCAGGAAGATGAAGAAGATCACGACATGCGCGTTGAACGGCCGGTTGTCATTGGCGCGCAGGATCGGCCGGATCAGGATCATCGAGGCGCCGGTCGTTCCGATCACCGAGGCAAGCAGCGCGCCGGCAAGCAGAAGCCCGGCATTGACCAGCGGCGTGCCGTGGATGTTGCCGGCAAGCAGGATGCCGCCGGAAATCGTGTAGAGCGCGAACAACAGGATGATGAAGGACATGTATTCGGTGAGCAGCGTGTGCAGCACCGCTTGTATGGCCGAAGGGATGCCGAAGGCGATCGCCAGCGGCACCACCACGAGCATTGCCCAGCCCGCGGTGATCTTGCCGTAGTGATGCTCCCAGACGTGGTGAAAGAGCAGCGGTCCGGTGGCGATCGACAACAGCAGGCCGGCAAATGGCAGCACCCACCAGAGCGACATCGCCGCGCCGGGCAGTTCGTGGTCCGCCGCTGCGAAGGCGAATTGCGGAAACAGAAGGACAGCCAGGGCTGGTAGGCCTGCTGCCAGTGTCCACGCCAATTGTATGAAGCCCCCCCGACGCCTCACCGTCTGGTCAGTCCGACAAATGGTCTTCGAGCACCACGCCGGCCTCGCGCATCCGCTTCAGCATCGCCTCGACCGAGCCGTTGAGGTCGATGCCGCGGCAGGCGTCTAGCCGCACCGTTGTCTTGAAGCCCTGCTTGACGGCGTCCAGCGCCGAAAAGGCGACGCAGAAGTCGGTCGCCAGCCCGACCAGCGTCACGGTGTCGATGCCGCGTTCGCGCAGATAGCCGGCCAGGCCGGTCTGGGTCGTGTGGTCGTTCTCGAAGAAGGCCGAATAGCTGTCGATCGCCGGGCGGAAACCCTTGCGGATCACCAGCTCAGCTTTGGTCCAGGCAAGACCCGAATGGAAATCAGAGCCGAGACTGCCCTGTATGCAGTGATCCGGCCAGAGCGTCTGCGGCCCATAAGCCATGTCGATCGTCTCGAAAGCCTGTTTGCCGGGATGGCTGGAGGCAAAGCTCGAATGGCCGGCAGGGTGCCAGTCCTGCGTCAGTACGACGTGCTCGGTTCGCCGGATCAGGTCGTTGACCAGTGGCACGATCTCGTCGCCGCCGGCCACCGCCAGCGCGCCACCGGGGCAGAAGTCGTTTTGCAGGTCGATGACAACAAGCGCTTCGTCGGCCATAGGCCTCCTCCTCAGCGTGGGCTCAAGTAAAATGCCGCTGTCGCGACCGGACGCAGAAACTTGACCAGATGGCCGGCGACGTCAACCTCCAGCGGCGTAACAATCGCGTGGAACCACTCGCCGATGCGGAGGCCGGAAACTCCGGCTTTGACAATTCCTGCCGACTTGATATCATTTGCATACGAATGAATTTTTGCCAGCGGGACGCCGGCAGGTCCCTCGCAAAGGCCCCTTTTCTGGAAGGCAAAGCGTGATCCGTTACGCGAAACCCACCACGGTCGACGAGGCGCTCGCCTTGCTTGGCGAGGATCGCTGGCGCATCCTGGCGGGCGGCACCGATTTCTATCCGGCGCAAGGCAACAAGCCGTTTCGCGAAAACATTCTCGACATCAACGGCCTGACGGCCCTGCGCGGTATCGTGGAGAGCGAAACGCACTGGCTGATCGGCGCGCGCACAACCTGGACCGATCTGGTCCGCCATCAATTGCCGGGCGCCTTCGACGCGTTGAAGGCGGCGGCGCGCGACGTCGGTTCCGTGCAGATCCAGAATGTCGCCTCGATCGCCGGCAATCTCTGCAACGCCTCGCCCGCCGCCGACGGCGTGCCGGCGCTTCTGGTGCTCGACGCCGAGGTCGAACTGCGCTCGGCGAAGGCGTTGCGCCGTCTGCCGCTCGGCGAGTTCGTTCTCGGCAATCGCCGCACCGCCCTGGCATCGGGCGAGATGGTCACCGCCATTCGCGTCCCGAAACCGGCGGCTGGCGGCACATCTGCCTTCGTGAAGCTCGGCGCCCGACGCTATCTGGTCATCTCCATCGCCATGGCGGCGGCGCGCCTTGTCGTCGACGATGGCGCCGTCGCTGAAGCGGCCATCGCCGTCGGCGCCTGCTCGGCGGTCGCCAGGCGGCTCACGGGCGTCGAGGCGGCGTTGCTCGGCCTGCCGGCCAACGAAGCCCTCTGTCGGGTCGTGCTCGCCGCGCCGATCGATGAACTGTCGCCGATCGCCGACGTGCGCGGCAGCGCCCAATACCGACAGGATGCGGCGCGCGAGCTCGTCGCCCGCGCCGTGCTTGCCGCTATCGGCCACACTGCTGGCGACCAGGTGGCTGCATGAGCCAGGTTCAGCCTCAGATGAGCGAAGTCCAGTCCGGCATGAGCATGGAACACAGCGATATCGCCTTCGAGGTCAATGGCGCTGCGGTCAGCGTCTCCGTACCTCCGGTACGTCGCCTTTCCCAAGTGCTGCGCGACGAATTGCGGCTGACCGGCACCAAGGTCGGCTGCGACGCCGGCGACTGCGGCGCCTGCACCGTGCTGGTCGACGGTGACCCGGTCTGCGCCTGCCTGGTGCCGGCCGCCTCCGTGTCGGGCGCGACCGTCACCACTGTCGAAGGCCTTGCCAATGGCAGGCTGTCGGCGTTGCAGGCTTCCTTCCTCGATCACGGCGCGGCGCAATGCGGCATCTGCACGCCGGGCCTGCTGGTGGCGGCGACAGCGCTTCTCGAGCGCAATCCCCAGCCGAGCGAGGCCGAGACGCAAGACGCACTGGGCGGTGTGCTGTGCCGCTGCACCGGTTACCGGAAGATCATCGCCGCCGTCATGGACGCATCGCGGCGCGTCGACAGCCTTGATCCTCGCATGCCAGAGGTTGGCCGCGCCGTCGGCGCCTCGCCGATCCGCCTCGACGGAGTGCCGAAGGTTACCGGCGACGAGAAGTTTGGCGGCGACTCTTTCCCGGCCGACGCGCTTGCCGTGCTGGTGGTCCGCTCGCCCCACTACCATGCCCGCTGCGCATTCGGCGATCTCGAAGCCTGGGCGGGCGCCCATGCGGGCATCGCCGGCGTTTTCACCGCCGCCGACATTCCGGGCCACAACTGCTTCGGTGTCATCGGTCCCTTTGCCGACCAGCCGGCGCTCGCGGAAGGCGAAGCGCGCTTTCGCGGCGAGGCGGTTGCGCTGGTGGCGGGCGAGCGCGAAGCGATCCTCGATCTCGATCTGACGGATTTTCCGGTTTCATGGACCGAGCTGCCGCATGTCCTGCAGCCCTCGGACGCGAAGGCCGATAGCGCGGCGCTGCTGCACCGGCACCGTCCGGCGAACCTGCTCACCTCAGGCTTCGTCGAACGCGGCGATCCTGACGCAGCGCTTGCCGGCGCCGCCGTCACCGTGTCCGGCGCCATCGAAACCTCCTATGTCGAGCATGCCTATAT
>NZ_RZOT01000522.1:0-4361 GCF_003999085.1 Mesorhizobium sp. M4A.F.Ca.ET.090.04.2.1 | reverse complement strand
GTTGTTCCAGCAGCCGCCCCGAGATGATGACGCCGCCGAGCGGGAAATAGCCCGAGGTGACGCCCTTGGCGAAGGTGATCATGTCCGGGTCTATGCCGAACACCTCGCCGGAGGCAAAGACGTGGCCGAGACGTCCGAAGCCGGTCACCACCTCGTCCGAGACATAGAGGATGTCGTTGTCGCGGCAGATCTGGCGGACGCGCCTCAGATAGCCCTCCGGCGGCACGACCACGCCGCCCGAGGCCTGCACCGGTTCGCCGACGAAGGCGCCGATCCTGTCGGCACCGACGCGGGCGACGGTGTCGCGGAACTGATCCACCAGGAAATCGGTGAAGGCAGCGATGCTCATCTCCTTCGGCCGCCGGAACGGATCGGGCGAGGAGAGCTTGACCACCAACTCGTCGGCGCCGTCCATCCAGTCGCGGTCGCGCGGGCGGCCATTGAGCGAGGCCGACAGATAGGTCGAGCCGTGATAGGCGCCGCCGCGGCTGAGGATCAGCTTCTTCTCCGGCCGTCCCCGCACATTGTTGTAGAACTGCATGAAGCGCAGCGCCGTCTCCACCGCCGACGAGCCGCCGGTGGTGAAGAAAGTGTGGCTGAGATCGGCGGGCGCGTGACCGGAAATGCGCCTGGCGAGCTCCGCCGAGGGCGCGTTCATCGTGTACCACGGAGTGTTGTAGGACAGCGCCATCGCCTGGTTGTACATCACGCTGGCCAGTTCCTCGCGGCGGTGGCCGACATTGAGGCACCACATGCCGGCCGGCCCGTCGATCAGCCGCTTGCCGGAAGCATCGGTGATGTAGATGCCGTCGCCCTCGCCGATCAGCGCGCGCGCCTCGGCGCCGACCGAGCCGGCATACGGCCAGGGCTGGACGAGATGGCGCTTGGCCAGCTCCACGGCATCGTCATCGCCGGGCTGGTTGGTTTCCCTCGCCCTGATCTCCCTTGCAGCCGCCATCTTAGCCTCGCATCGTATGGTTGTGGATCCTTCGGCGGACAAAGAATGAAGCGGCAAGCCCCGGAAAAATGGTCTTTCTTCACTTCATTTTGAATGTCCGTTCAATCAATATTACAGAAATAGCGCTTGATTTCAATTGGCGGATGCGCTCATGATGAAAGAAAGCCGGCAAGCAAGCGGCGCGACCAGCAACGCACCGTTCGGTTGCGCCGCGAGCAAAAAAGGGAACAAGCCGCCGGCGCTGACCAATGGGAACCACATGCCGGAACTGTTCGTGCCAGCGACCGAAATCACGCCCGGAGCGCTGCAATGACGGCGGCTGCCGAAGGCTCGCCCCCGCTGCGCATGTCGCGGGCCAGACGAAATGCCCTTCTGCGGTCCGAACCCGTCCAGGGCTTTGCCCTGATCAGCCCCACCTTCCTCTATGCCCTCGTCCTGCTGGTGCTGCCGATCCTGGTGGTTTTCGCCCACTCCTTCTGGACGCAGAACTACCTGACCATCGACCACGCCTTCACGCTGGAGAATTACCGCATCGCACTGACCGAGCCGATCTATCGCGATCTGCTCTGGCGCTCGCTTTACATCTCACTGACGGTCAGCGTGCTCACCGTCATCCTCGCCTACCCGATCGCCTATTTCATTTCCTTCCACGGCGGCCGTCACAAGAGCCTGTGGCTGTTCCTCATCACCATCCCGCTCTGGACCAGCTACCTGCTGCGGGTCATGTCGTGGAAGGTGATCCTCGGCTACAACGGCGTCTTGAATTCCGGCCTGATGGGCCTCGGCATCATCGACGAGCCTTCTACCGCGCTGCTCTACAATTCGAGCGCCGTCATCATCACGCTGACCCATGCCTGGGCGACCTTCGCCATCCTGCCGATCTTCGTTTCGCTGGAAAAAGTCGACCGTACGCTGGTCGAGGCTGCGACGGATCTCGGCGACGGCCCGCTGCGCTCCTTCCTGCGCGTGACCCTGCCGCTGTCGACGCCGGGGGTCATCTCGGCGATGCTCATCGTCATGATCCCGACGGTCGGCGACTATGTGACGCCGAAGCTGGTCGGCGGCAAGGACGGCGTCATGATCGCCAACGCCATCCAGGCGCAGTTCGGCAAGGCGTCGAACTGGCCGCTGGGCGCCGCGCTCTCCGTTACCACCATGGTGATCGTGACGCTGATGGCGGGCGCCACGTGCTGATCATCCGCGCCGCGCAGAGGCTGGCTCGATGATGGCGATCAAACGCTTGCTCCCAGGCGGCTGGCTATCGGCCTATGCCTTCCTCTATGTCGCCTTCCTCTATCTGCCGGTCGTCTTCCTGCCGATCTTCTCGATCAACACCGCGGCGACACCGAAATTCCCGCTCTCGGGCGTCACCCTCAAATGGTACGAGGACCTGCCGCGCACGCCGGCGCTGATCGACGCCACCTGGAACAGCCTGATCGTCGGCGTCTCCGCTTCGGTCCTGTCGACCGTGCTTGGCATCCTGGCCGCCCGCTCGATCACCCGCTACCGCTACCCCGGCCGACGCGCCATCAACGGGCTGATCATGGCGCCGCTGGTGCTGCCGGAGGTCATCGTCGCCATTTCGATGCTCTTGGTGATGCTGCAGCTCGGCCTCAGCCTGTCGCTGTTCACCGTCGTGCTCGGCCATGTGCTGGTTTGCATCCCCTATTCGATGACGGTGCTGACCTCCGGCTTCGAGGGCTTCGACCGCAGCCTCGAGGAAGCCTCCGCCGATCTCGGCGAGAGTGCCTTCGGCACCTTCCGGCGGGTGACACTGCCGATGGTGATGCCGGCGATCATCTCCAGCCTGCTCGTCTGCTTCACCATCTCGCTCGACGAGTTCATCATCGCCTTCTTCCTGACCGGCACCGAGGCGACGCTGCCGATCTACATCTGGGGCCAGCTGCGATTCGCGGCCAAGCTGCCGGGTGTGCTGGCGCTGGGCACGCTGCTGCTCCTCGCTTCTTTCCTGCTGATGACCATTGCCGAGATCCTGCGCCGACGGGCGGCCAGGCGCACGCAGACCGAGGGAGGCCTTTATGCCTGATGTGATTGAGGCCAAACGGCCGCGCCAGGCCGATCGTCTCCAGTCGGAGCGGCCGATGATCGAGATCCGCGATGTCACCCGCAGCTACGGTGCCTTCAAGGCGCTTGACGATGCTTCGCTGACCATCCGGGAAGGCGAGTTCTTCTCGTTGCTCGGCCCATCTGGCTGCGGCAAGACCACGCTCTTGCGCATGATCGCCGGCTTCGACAATCCGACCAGCGGCTCGATCGCCGTCGACGGCCAGCCGATGGAGGGCATTCCCGCCAACCGCCGTCCGACCAACATGGTATTCCAAAGCTATGCCATCTTCCCACATCTCAATGTCGAGCAGAACGTCGCCTACGGGCTGAAGCGCTTGAAGCTGCAAGCGGGCGAGGAAAGGCGCCGCGTCGAGGAGGCACTCGCGCAGGTGTCGCTGACCGGTCTCGGCAAGCGCGGGGCCACCGAGCTCTCCGGCGGCCAGCGCCAGCGCGTGGCGCTCGCCCGCGCGCTGGTCATGCGTCCCAAGGTGCTGCTGCTCGACGAGCCGCTCTCGGCGCTGGACAAGAAGCTGCGCGAGCAGATGCAGGTTGAACTGCGCCGGTTGCAGCAGGCGGTCGGCATCACATTCGTGCTGGTCACGCATGATCAGTACGAGGCGCTGGCCATGTCGGACCGCATCGCCGTGATGTTCGGCGGCAAGATCGCGCAGATCGCCTCGCCGAAGGAGATCTATCAGCGCCCCGTCAACCGCCAGGTGGCCGATTTCCTCGGCGGCATGAACTTCGTCAAGGCCGAAATCGTCGAGGAGAACGGCGCCTCGCTGGTGCTCGACACGCTGGGTTTCGGCCGCGTCAGGACCGACAAGCCGAAGGCTTTTGTCCGCAATGGCGGCGCGGCGACGCTCGGCATCCGGCCGGAACGGCTGCGCGTACTGTGGGACAATGCGACGGCCAAATTCGAGGTCGCCGGCAAGGTGGTCGAGCGCCACTATTTCGGCGAGATCACCCACCTGATCGTCGAGATACCCGGCCTGGAAAAGCCGCTCTCGGTGACGGAGACCAACGATTTCGGCGCCGACGACATCCCCGTCGGCGCGCCGATCCGCCTCGCCTACGATCCCGAAGCCCTGGTGGCGATGGCGGATTGAAGGCTGGTCAGGATCTTTCCGGCGGCGATGCGCCCGGCCACGATAGCGCCCTCGACATAGGCGGGAAATGACGGCGACACTTCCGACGAGGCGAAATGCACCGGCGGCGCGCCGGCAAGAATCGTGCGCTCGGCATCCCGTGCCGTCGCGTCGACGATGAGATCGCCATAGGCGCCGCCGCTCCAGCGGTCATCCGTCCAGTCGCGGTGGCTGAAATCGAGCATATC
>NZ_RZOT01000521.1:0-4393 GCF_003999085.1 Mesorhizobium sp. M4A.F.Ca.ET.090.04.2.1 | reverse complement strand
GTCATCCGCGATCCGGTCTGCGGCATGACGGTCGATCAGACCGCCGGCAAGCCGACCGCCGAGCATGGCGGCCAGATCCATCATTTTTGCAGCGAGGGCTGCCGTTCGAAATTCGACGCCGATCCGGAAAGATACCTGACCGCCACCGATCCCGTTTGCGGCATGAGTGTCGATCGCTCCAGCGCCAGACACTTTATCCGCCACGAGGGCCAGGGCTTCTACTTCTGCTCGGCCGGCTGCAAGGGCAAGTTCGAGGCCGCGCCGGCCAATTATCTCGGCGACCGGCCGGCACCACAGCCGATGCCGAAGGGCACGCAATACACCTGTCCGATGCATCCCGAGATCATCCGCGACAAGCCGGGCGCTTGCCCGATCTGCGGCATGGCGCTGGAGCCGATGGGAGTGCCGACCGGCGACGAGGGTCCGAATCCCGAACTTGTCGATTTCACCCGGCGATTCTGGGTCAGCGCAGTGCTGTCCTTGCCCCTGCTCGTCATCGCCATGGCGCCTATGCTCGGCCTGAGCTTCGAAAGCTTAATCGACGACCGCACGAAGACATGGGCGGAGCTAGCGCTGGCGAGCCCTGTCGTGCTGTGGGCGGCGTTCCCGTTCTTCCATCGCGGCTGGGACTCGATCCGCAACCGCAGCCCCAACATGTGGACGCTGATCTCGCTCGGCGTCGGCGCGGCCTACCTCTACAGCGTCGCCGCCACGCTGTTTCCGGACATCTTTCCACACCAGTTCCGCGGCCATGGCGGCGCCGTGCCTGTCTATTTCGAGGCCGCCGCCGTCATCGTGGCACTGGTGTTCCTCGGCCAGGTGCTGGAGCTCAGAGCCCGCGAGCGCACCGGCTCGGCCATCCGCGCACTGCTCGACCTGGCACCGAAGACGGCGCGGCTGATCGGCGCCGACGGCTCCGAGAGCGACGTGCCGCTCGATACGGTCAAGGCCGGCGACCGGCTGCGCATCCGTCCGGGCGATGCCGTCCCGGTTGACGGCGTCGTGCTCGAGGGGCGCTCGGCGATCGACGAATCGATGATCACCGGCGAGCCGCTGCCGGTCGAAAAGACCGAGGGCGACGCGCTGACCGGCGGCACGCTCAACAAGAACGGCTCGCTGGTCATGCGCGCCGAGCGCATCGGCGCCGAGACGACGCTGTCGCGCATCGTCGAACTGGTTGCCAAGGCGCAGCGCTCGCGGGCGCCGATCCAGGGACTGGCGGACCGTGTTTCCTTCTATTTCGTCCCGGCCGTCGTGCTGGTGGCGCTCGCCGCCTTCGCCGCCTGGGCGGTCCTCGGGCCGCAGCCCAGCCTGATCTTCGCCATCGTCTCGGCGGTGTCGGTGCTGATCATCGCCTGCCCATGCGCGCTGGGGCTGGCGACGCCGATGTCGATCATGACGGCGACCGGACGCGGCGCCCATGCCGGCGTGCTGATCAAGGAGGCGGCGGCGCTGGAGCGCTTCGCTTCCGTTGACACGCTGATCGTCGACAAGACCGGCACGCTGACCGAGGGCCGGCCGCGGCTGACCGACGTCGTCCCCGCCGGCGGCATCGCGGAAAACGAACTTCTGGCGCTGGCCGCCTCGCTTGAGAAGGGTTCGGAGCATCCGCTTGCCGAGGCGATCGTCGAGGGTGCGGCGGACCGCGGTATCAAGATAGCCGATGCCGGCGACTTCGAGGCGGTCACCGGCAAGGGTGTGTCCGGCACGGTGGCCGGCAGCAAGGTCGCGCTCGGCAATCCGGCGATGATGGCCGATCTCGGCATCGACACGGGCCTGGTTTCAGGGCCGGCGGACGCGCTGCGGGGCGAGGGCAAGACGGCGATGTTCGTCGCCATTGGCGGCAGGCTGGCCGGCATCGTCGCCGTCGCCGACCCGGTCAAGGCGACGACGGCCGAGGCGATCCGGGCGCTGCATGACAGCGGCTTGCGGATCATAATGGCGACCGGCGACAATGAGCGCACGGCGAGCGCCATCGCTGGCAAGCTCGGCATCGACGAAGTGCGCGCCGGCCTGCTGCCCGAGCAGAAGGGCGCGCTGGTCGAGGAACTGCGCACCAAGGGCGCAGGTGTCGCCATGGCCGGCGACGGCGTCAACGATGCGCCGGCACTTGCCGCCGCCGATGTTGGCATCGCCATGGGCACCGGCGCCGATGTTGCGGTGGAAAGCGCCGGCATCACGCTGGTCAAGGGCGATCTCAACGGCATCGTCAGGGCCCGCACGCTTGCCCGGGCGACGATCCGCAACATCCGCCAGAACCTTTTCTTCGCTTTCCTCTACAACGTGCTCGGGGTGCCCGTCGCGGCGGGCGTGCTCTACCCGCTCACCGGCACGCTGCTGTCGCCGATGCTGGCGGCGGCGGCGATGAGCCTGTCCTCGGTCTCGGTCATCGGCAACGCATTGCGGCTGAGGACGTTGAAACTCTGATCGAAGCTCCCAAATACGACTATCCCATCAACAGGAGATACTGGATGACCTTGGCCAAGAAGATCGTGTTGCTGCTGATGGCGGTGGGAATGCTGCTCGCCGTCTTCCTCGAAAGCGTTCCGGCGCAGTCGCAGGAGATGAAGCACGACATGTCCGGCATGGCGATGGGCGCGGAGAGCCCTTCGACCGCCGACTACAAGGCGGCGATGGACAAGATGCATGCCGCCATGATGGCAGATGAGTATTCGGGCGATGCCGACGTCGACTTCGTCCGCGGCATGATCCCGCATCACCAGGGCGCCATCGACATGGCCAAGGTGGTGCTCGCCAACGGCAAGGATCCGGAAATCCGCAGGCTCGCCGAAGGTGTCCTCAAGGCGCAGGAGGCCGAGATCAAGGAGATGCAGGCCTGGCTCGCCGCCCATCCGGCGAAGTAGGTTTTTGGCACGCGAGAAATCCGGGCGGGCTTGGCACCACTGGATTTCCTATCGCGGCTGTGATGCGATCCCGCCGTCAATGAGAGCCCAGTCATGCCATCGACCATCAGAACCACCACATTGCCCTCGGGCGAAGCCGTCCAGGTGCTCGGCCAGGGCACTTGGAAAATGGGCGAGGACAGCCGCCACCGCGCCGACGAGGTGAGGGCCTTGCGGCTTGGGCTCGACCTCGGCATGACGCTGATCGACACCGCGGAGATGTATGCCAGCGGCGGCGCCGAGGAAGTGGTGGCGGAGGCCATCGCCGGGCGGCGCGACGAGCTGTTCCTGGTTAGCAAGGTGCTGCCGTCCAATGCCTCGCGCGCCGGGGTGAAGCGGGCCTGCGAGAACAGTCTGAGGCGTCTCGCCACGGACCGCATCGACCTCTATCTGCTGCACTGGCCGGGCAGCGTGCCGCTGGCCGAGACCGTCGAGGCTTTCGAGGCGCTGAAGGCGACCGGCAAGATCGGCCATTGGGGCGTCAGCAATTTCGACACCGATGAGATGGAGGAACTGGTCGGGCTGCGCGACGGCAGCAGCGTCCAGACAAATCAGGTGCTCTACAATCTTGCGCGTCGCGGCCCCGAATTCGACCTCGCGCCCTGGAGCCGGGAGCGCGGCATTCCGCTGATGGCCTATTCGCCGGTCGAGCAGGGCGCGCTGGCGCGCAATGGCCGGCTGGAAGCCATCGCCGCCCGCCACAACGCGACGGCCGCGCAGATCGCCCTTGCCTGGGTAATGGGCCAGGAAGGCGTCATCGCCATTCCGAAGGCGAGCAAGCCCGAGCATGTCCGCCAGAACGTTGCCGCGCTCGACATCAGGCTGACACCGGAGGACTTCGCCGAGCTCGACCGCGCCTTCCCGCCGCCCACCCGCAAGCGTGGGCTGGAGATGATTTGAAGCCGCGCCGCGTCAGGGCTTTGTAGCCAACCCCTTCAGCCTGTAGAGCGCCTCCAGCGCCTCGCGCGGCGTCATCTCGTCGGGATTGATCGTGACGAGTGCGTCGCTCAGCGCGTCGTTCTTTGCCGGCCTAGGTGCTTCGCGTTTCGCCGCCACCGAAAACAGCGGCAGGTCGTCGACCAGGCGATTGGCCTTGCCCGACACCTCGCCTTCCTCGAGTTGGTGCAGCACTTCTTTTGCCCGCGCCACCACGGCCTCCGGCAGGCCGGCGAGCCGCGCCACCTGTACGCCGTAGGAACGGTCCGCCGCGCCCTTGCCGACTTCGTGCAGGAACACAACCTCGCCCTCCCATTCCTTGACCCGCATGGTGACGTTGGAGAGGCGGGGGAGCTTGCCGGCCAGCGCCGTCATCTCGTGGAAATGCGTGGCGAAGATCGCTCGGCACCGGTTCTTCTCGTGCAGATACTCCACCGCCGCCCAGGCGATCGATAGGCCGTCGAAGGTCGCTGTGCCGCGGCCGATCTCATCGAGGATCACCAGCGCCCGCTCGCCTGCCTGGTTAGGATCGCGGCCGTCTCGACCATCTCGAC
>NZ_RZOT01000520.1:0-4412 GCF_003999085.1 Mesorhizobium sp. M4A.F.Ca.ET.090.04.2.1 | reverse complement strand
CATCGAAAACGTCCTCGAGCGCAATTGCGCGCTCGCCAAGGAGCTGTACATCAACGTCACGCCGGCGTTGGTTCTCGGCGACGAAGTGATTTCAGGTGTGCTCAAGATTCACACGCTGGAACGCTTCATCGCCAAAGAGCGGGAAGAAGCTAAGCGTCGTGCCGGATCACAACTTCGGCATTTTGACAGCGTGGCGGCCGGTGCGATCCCGTTCTTTGGCCACGAGTGCCGCTTCTCGCGCCGGGCCAAATCTCTTATATGGCCCGGCAACGCGGTGCTAGCGTGCAAAGTCCTGCATTCAGCTCGCTTTCCTCAACTTGGCCGAACGCGATCGCACAGCTCGGGATCTATTCAGCCGGTCCTGGTGTTTCCGTTCCGCCATCGGCGTCTTTCACCGAAGCCTCGCCAGAAGATAGGCGGGAGGCGCGCCGACGCCTGCTTCAGATCGCGGCCGGCGCGACGATGATCGTCATGGGCTCTCGCCCCCCTGGGGTGATCGTACAAGTCCCGATTGTCAGAAGAATCTGTTGACGTGGACGCCTCGGCGCCAAGCTCGCGCCACCTGTCGACAGCGCGGCCCTTGGCGTGTTGGATAAAGCCGCAAAGCGGTTGCAAGAAATCCCGTTCGGATTGACGAAAATGACGGTGGCCGCACCCATGCACCTCGATCATGCCATTCAAGGCCGAGGCTCTGGTCGAGGTCACCTCATTGAGGATGACGGCGGCCGGAATTGCCTGGATCAAGCAGCCAACCGTGGTGCGCGACACCTCATTTATTGAATTGAGGGTGGCGCCGGTGTTCCGGCATTGAAGTCCTGATATCAATTGTGCGACAGGCTGCCTCATCGAACCGCTGGCGGAGGCAAGCGTGGGCTGCAGCACCAGATCACAGGCATGCCGCCAGCGAGGCCATCCCATGTGCTTAATGGCCATGCCGCCAAGATCGAATTCGCTACCCGCATGAAACCTTGGTGTGGTGGAGGTGTTGAGAGGCACCTGCGCTAGGCTGGCGAACGGTTAGAAGCGGGCAAAACCCGTAGCTCAGCTCATAGCCCGCCTAAACAAAGGCGGGCATCGTAGAAGGCCGCAGTCCTTCGGACTTAGGTCCAAAAGAGCGGCCCAGGTGATTTCGCAAGCCGGGCGGGGGTTTGCGCCGTTCGCATCAAGAGCTGTCCGCCCGGCCAATTCTGTCCCTCACATAAGCTGGCGGTCAGCCGCAAACGGTATACCAACTGTCGAATCGGCCATTGTTTGGAGCCGCACACAGAGCGCCGTAACAAACCTTCTCACCCTTGAAGTAGGCCAGGAACTGCAGCAAATGCGATATTTCGTCCTGTTCATCTTGGTCCCGGATACGCTCCGGACCGCCCTGCGATTTCAATGCCATCTCGATCAACTCGATCGCCCGATCTTTGTTGCCGCTCTCGTGATAGTACAGGGCTGCCAAACGATAAGGCAGGAGCTTACGTTTGTCGCTTTCCGGGGGATTCAGTGCCAGGATGTGTTCGGACAGCTGTTTTCCCATCGCCAAGCGCTCAGCAGACGGAAAGTGCGAATGGTCAAGGTTCGGAAAGAAGAGCTCGTCTAACGCCGCAACCATCCAATTCTCGGAGTTTCTGTTGATCGCGTCGCGAACGAATTGGCGCATGACGGGCAAGCCGACCTGCATGTCCTTCATTTTGTGAAGCAACAGATTCACATGAGAACGGCGGAAACCGAGGTTGTCCGGCATCAAGGCGATGCCTTCTTCGATCGCCGAGAGCGCCGTCTTCCAATCCTTTTTCTCCACCGCCGCCCGATATCTGTCCTTGATCGGCTTCTTCAGCGCTTGTTCGCGCGCTATGGGTTCGCCTTCCGCGATCCGCTCCGCATCGGCGGATTTTGCCTGATCGCTGGTGCGCCAGCTGCCGTTAAGCACCTTCGGCAAGACCTCATCGAGTTCCGTCGGTTCACCAATAAAGGCGATGCAGCCGTCTCGGTCGACCACGAAACTGGTGGGAATCCAGAAAGAAAAGCTGGGCTCCATCCAAAGCTTGTCCATTTCGCCTGTGGAGTCGAATGCGATCCGATAGTTCAGATTCGGGAACTTTTCCGTCAACCAAGCGTCCAACGTGCTTCGGGCCTCATCGGCCGTTGGAGCGCGTTCACTAGCCGCGACTCCTACGATCTCAACGCCGCTTTCCCTGTATTTCTCCTGCAGCTGCATCAGATGGGGCATCCCGTCCACACACGAACCGCACCAAGTTGCCCAAAATTCGACGATGTACACTTTGCCGGGCTCGAAGCTGGTGAGGGGCTCGCCACGCAGCCAGGTTTCCGCTTGAATCGAAGGAGCCGGGGACTCGATCTGCAACACCACGTTGTTCTCCAAAGCCGTTGTCAAAGGTTGTGAGATTTTCTGCACGAGCTTATTTCCCTCTCAGAGACGGCACACGGTTCAGGGGAGAGAACATCCTCGTCTGCTCCATTGCATACCGTCCTGCTGCAAGCGTTGCAAGGTCCATGCCAGCGGGCTCAGCGCGCAAGTGCATGAATATGCTTTGAAAAACCTCCGCAGTGCCCGGATGGCGGTTGGATTGAACCTGACAAGTTTCTGCCTTTGTCAGGTTTTGAACGCGCATTGCCCGTGTTTCGCGCCGCCAGAAAAGCGTGGCCCATCCGCACGATCCTGAAGCCCAAACCGTCGAACACGTGCGACACCGCCGCAATATGTCGTGCCATGCATCGATGCCAAGCGCCTCGGCGTTGAGCTCGCAGCACGCCAGAACATCATCGACGAGACGTTCAAGCTCGACCCGGGAACGGGAAAACGGCCCGAGGTTTGGCCTTGGTCGGGACGGCCGAACGGCAATATCGCCGAGAGGGAAAGACGCAGAAGAAGATCATCACACCCGGCGAGCCGAAAGTGTCGGCAAGCCATCGCAGAAGGCAGCAAACATGCAGGCCCAGACGTATCGCTGGGCGATCTGAGGGAGTGGCATACGTTGCGCGCCTGGTGCAGAAATTGCTCGCATCATGCCGAAGTAAGGTCGGCCGCGCTAATCCGCCGGTATGGCAAAGGCGCACTATTCAGCACGGTCGAGGGCACTTGGTTGCCCGGGAATTGACCGGCTCATCACTGGTCAGTGATAATGCCAGCCAGTTCATCTCGAACGCCATCCTCTCCTGCGCGGATCAGAACCGGTCGAATGGCATTCCATGCGCATGGCAAGCATCGCTATCGCCTGTGGCGCGCCGACTGCAACACCGCGCGGCCGCACTCCCAAATCGCCTGGCAGACACCGGCCAAGTTCGCCACCACCTTCAATCCGCGACGGTCGCTCGCGCTGCGCTATGCGAAAGGCTCCGCGCCAGCCCCCGTCGCTTCACCCGCCCAGCAGCGCACAACCCACGCCGGAAACGAACCCAAAACTGGAGAAACTCGGGGCGACGTCATTTAGATTCCACCCATGCAGAGGTACTTCATTTCGAGGTAGTCTTCGAGCCCGTGGCGGGAACCCTCCCGCCCGATGCCGGACTGCTTCATGCCGCCAAAGGGCGCCGCATCCGAAGACATACGCCCCGTATTGATGCCAATCATGCCATATTCCAATGCCTCGGCCACGCGCCAGACACGCCTCAGGTTCGAGGCATGGAAATAGGCGGCGAGCCCGTAAATCGTGTCGTTTGCCTCACAGACAACCTGATCCGCATCGTGGAAGCGGATGATCGGCGCCAACGGCCCGAAAGTCTCCTCTTGCGCAACCGCCATGATGCTGGAGATCTCGGTGAAGGCTGTGGGTTTGAAAAAGGTGCCATCCTTGCCGATACGTTTGGCCCCGCATCGATTATCCCACCCTTGGCAACGGCATCTGCGATGTGGGACTCGATCTTGGCCAAAGCATGCATGTCGATGAGTGGTCAGACGTCCACTCCCGGAGCGAAGCCGTCGCCAACCGATAAGTGCCGGACTTTCTCCACGAACTTCTCGACGAACTCATCGTGAACGCTCGATTGGACGTAAAGCCGGTTCGATGAAACGCAAGTCTGGCCGGCATTGCGGAACTTCGCCTGGATCGCGCCGTCAACGGCAGCGTCAATATCCGCGTCGTCGAAGACGATGAAGGGCGCATTGCCGCCGAGCTCGAGGCTGACCTTCTTGATCTGGTCCGAGCACTGGCGCATGAGCAGTCGGCCAACCTCAGTGGAGCCTGTATAGCTGATCTTTCGGACCTTGGCATTGGAGCAGAGTTCGCGGCCCCACGCGATCACCTTCGGACGCATAGACCAGGTTGACAACGCCGTCAGGAAAGCCGGCTTGCTGCGCGAGGGCAAATATTGCACCTGCCACGAGCGGCGTCTGTTCAGCAGGTTTGAGCACGATCGCGCAGCCCGCCGCCAGGGCCGGCGAGATCTTGCGCGCCACCATGGAG
>NZ_RZOT01000051.1:0-17107 GCF_003999085.1 Mesorhizobium sp. M4A.F.Ca.ET.090.04.2.1 | reverse complement strand
ATGTACGACAATGCAGTGACCCGCGCGATGACCCGCATGTGGACGCGCATTGCCACCCAACAATGAGCGGCATGTCGGTTGTCGAGCAACTCGATCTGCGGCCGCGGCGTGAGCTTTTCGATGAATTCATGCGAAACCCCGGCGGCCCGCACTGTCCCGAACTGGCGCGCCTGCTGAAGGTGATGCGGTCGCGAACGACCATGCCATGGGTGGCGGCCATCGAGTGTCCGGCAGGCTACCGCCTGGTAGGATTGTCGGGCAGGGGACGACCGCTGGAGTTCCTCAGCGACGAGAGCTTCGCGTCGCTCCACGAGGCCGAAACGGCGGCCTTCGCTATCCGCTGGCGACAATTATTTGGACAAGTGCCGCCGGACGCGGGCTCATGCCAGGGGACTATGCATCAAGCATGAAACGGCTTCTGGGCTATGCCAGCCAATGGTCGGTCAGACCCGGCGATACCGTCGACTTTTTCCTGTCCAGCGAGCCGGAAGAGACCGTCTCGCTAGACATTGTGCGTGTCATCAACGGAGCGCCGGCAGCGCTTGACCTGCGACCGATTCCCGGCGCAACGCTGGGGTCGCGGCCGGTAGCCAATCAGCCGATCCGGACCGGATCCTACCTGACCTTGACCATGCAGGACGGATTCGCCCAACGTGGCGTGACCGTGGCTTTCAGCGTCAAGCCGACACGCGATGCGCTGGCCTGCATCTTGGATACGGGCACTTTGCGTCTGTGGCGCGATGCGGGTGGCAGCTTGGCGCTCGAAGGCGCCGGGGAGCCAAATCGGGTGGCTTGCCACCGAATGGCGCGCGGTAAGTGGCATTCCGTTCGCATCGTGCTGGATGCGATCGAGCAGTCGGCTGTCGTCACGGTGGAAACAGCGTCTGCCGGGCCGGCCTGCACGATCTCCATACCCGTGCCGCTTGGCTGGCAAGGCATCCAACGCCTGTCGCTTGGCGCAAAGACAGACGGCAGTTCGGCACTCGACGGGGTCGTCTCGGGATTCCGGCTGTGGGGCGCCGATGAGTCAAGTCCGGATATTGCCCTCGACTTCCGCGATCGTCTCGACTGCGACCAACTCACCAACCGGGGTACCGCGAAGGTCGGCGCAAGGTTGGTCAACGCACCGACGCGCGGCGTGCCCGGTCCCAACTGGGCGGGACAGGCGTTCTCGCCGGCGGAAGACCAGGCTCTCTATGACGCCGTTCATTTCCACAGCGACGACCTCGAGGATGCCCGATGGGAAGCCAGCGCGAGTTGGGTCATCCCGCCGGGTTTCGAGAGCGGCTCCTACGCGCTGCGCGCAAGAGGATCGACAGAGACGACCTACGTTCCGTTCTTCGTGAACCCTGCTCGGGCGGCGCCATGCAGGCCAGTCGCCTTGCTCGCCTCAACTTTCACCTATCATGCCTATGCCAATCACCGGATCGCGCTTGAAAGCCCGGAATACGAAATCTCGGAGCTGAGCGCCCTGCCGGTCCTCGACGAGGAACTGCAGACCCTGCAGCATATGCCGGAACTCGGGGCGTCACACTATGATCGGCATGTCGACGGTCATCCAATTTACGTGACGACGCGCCGGCGGCCGATCCTCAACATGGCGCCGGACACCAGCAACTGGTCCTATAATGCCGATACCAGCATCACGGCCTTCCTGCACGCTCGCGAAATCGACCACGATATCGTGACCGACGACCTGCTTCACGATGAGGGGGTGTCGGCGCTGGACGGGTGTCGTGTCCTCATCACCGGGACGCATCCGGAATACCTCTCCACGCGCGAATGGGGCGCCCTGGTCGCTTTCCTCGACCGTGGCGGCCGCCTCATCTATCTCGGCGGCAACGGGTTTTACTGGCGCGTGGCTATCGCGCAGGACCGTCCCTGGCTGATGGAGCTTCGCCGGGCGGAATCGGGCGCGCGCTACAACGAGGCCGAACCGGCCGAATATCATATGCAGTTCAGCGGCGAACGCGGCGGCCTCTGGCGCCGGCTCGGCAGGCCGCCGCAAGGTCTGGTCGGGGTCGGCATGGTCGCCGACGGCTGGGACCGTGGAGCAGGCTACAGGCTTACCGACGCAGCGCGCGACCCGCGCGTGGCCTTCGCCTTTGAAGGCGTTCACGGCGACGTCCTCGGCGCCCCCTGCGACGCGCATCCGGGAGCGGCCGGGCAGGAGGTCGATGCCGCCGACCCGGAGTTGGGCACGCCCGATCATGCTCTCGTGGTCGCATCGTCCACCATGCTGGGAGCCGGCTACTACCTTGCGCCGGAGGAAGTGGTATTCCTGCATTCGGCGACCACGGGCGACGTGAACGCCAGGGTCAGGGCAGACCTGACCTTCTTCGAAACACCGGCCGGGGGGGCGGTCTTCTCCACGGGTTCGATCGCCTGGGGAGCGGCGATGGCCGCCGAGCAGGGACGGACCGATGTCGGTCGGTTAACTGAAAACGCTATCCGGCGCTTTGATGATCCGAGGCCGTTCGCTTTCCCCCAGGCTTCAGGTCCGGGAGGAGACGGGTGAGCCCCTTGGTCATCCGCAACCTGGCGGCCTGAACTGACAATGCACTCTGGCCAAGATGCATCTCCAACCAAAGAGAGTCGCACAAGCCGCTGATCAGGCTTGCGTCGGTTGCGGCGTCGGATGCGGCATGCCCGGTTGCCTGCCGCAGCGCCTCGGTCAGGGCAGCGAGATATTCTCGTTCCAATTCGAGGCTTATCTCGCGGTAGCGCCGACGCGGCCCGGCCTCTCCCCAAAAGGCAAACCAGACCGACAGCTTGCTGCGCGAGCAGATCGCCTTATCCAATGGAGCCAACGCCAGGGCCTTCACGCGCTCCACCGTGCCGGCTTCTGAATGCTGCAAGGCAAGCTGCCAGGCAGCGCGAAACTCTGCGGCCAGCATGTCGATCACGCACTCGAACAGGCTTTCCTTGCTGTCGAAATGGAAGTTGACCAGACCATGGGAGAGGCCGGCGTGCCGGGCGATGTCGTAAACGGTGCAGGCCGCAAATCCACGCTCTGCGATTGCTTCCAGGGCGGCTTCGATCAATTGACGGCGGCGCTCGGCGCGCTTTTCCTCGCGCCGAGGCGTGTCTGGGACGGCACGGACGCGATGCGCTGGTCGCCGCCCTTCCTTGGAATCTTCCGTCTTTGACATGGAAGTGGATTAGGCAAGCGAAACGACAGCGTCAAGCGAGGTATCTGGCTCCCAGCGATGTCGACGGAAGCGCGGCCACCTGCCGCAGCTCGAATGTCCTACGGCCTGGCCGACGCTTAACATCGTAATTATGCGGCAGTGCCGATAGTTTGCTCAAGCACACTGTTTACCCTGCACTCTTTTGCGTCACAGTTGCAGTCCAGCGATCAGCCCAGGGCCGGTTGACGATACTTTTTCACGAGATGGAATCCCAGCTTCCTTTCGCGCACAGAAAGAAAACGCGCGATTGATATCGGTAGTCCGCGAAACCTCGAAAAAGATTCCGTCAAGAATTTCTCTTTGAAATCAATACCGTAAGTTTTTGGCGGACAGTGCGTCGGATATCTAGGCGCAAACAAAGAAAAAAATCAGCAACGTCAATGGCCTATTTGGGTTGGAGACAATCGAGTAGGGAATAAAGGTGCATCATTAGCTAGCTTTCGGTAAGTATCGATCAGAGTTGTATAAGCCTCTGAAATAAGTGTGTTTTCCTTACTGCATCTATCGCCATCTATCGCCTGGAAGCGGAATCATTTGGCGGTAAATTTGACGGCATGCGTTTCAGCGTTCTCTTTCCTGCCATGCAATACCGTCGTCCCGCCGATTGCAAGCGCACTCACTTCTTGCCCATCAAAGCATTGAAATACAATGATCGTTCCTAACAGTTGACGGTAAAATTAATGACGGTAAAATTGGCGGCCGAGAAACCCAAGTTGTGATCCGATCCTCTGTCATTATGTTAACAGATATTGCCCTTAAGCGGCTGAAACCGAAAGACAAAATGTACAAAGTTGCCGACCGTGACGGTATGTACGCTGCGGTGTCTCCGACTGGGCAGATTGCGTTTCGGTACGACTACCGGACCAATGGTCGGAGAGAGACTGTGACGCTGGGCCGATATGGGAACGGAGGTCTCACGCTGGCAGAGGCACGCGACCGCTGCCTTGCCGCGCGAAAAATGGTGGCAGCCGGAAAGTCGCCGGCGCAAGAAAAGCAGCGCGAGAAGCGTCGCCTGTCAGGCACGGCGAGCTTCGGGGATCAAGGCAAGCGCTGGTTAAAGGAAGCGAAGATGGCGGATAGCACCCGCTCGATGCGCAAGGCTATTTTCGATCGCGACATTTTGCCGATTTGGGAAAAAAGACTCCTAACCGAAATAACACCTGACGACTTGCGGGCGCTCTGCGCAAAGGTGAGGGATCGTGGTGCGCCGGCAACCGCCGTCCATATCCGCGATGTCGTGAAGCAGATCTATAGCTACGCCATTCTGCACGGCGAGAAGATCGCCAACCCTGCGGACGAGGTGGGACCAGCCTCAATTGCCACGTTCGAGGCGAAAGACCGCGCTCTGTCGCCTGCAGAAATCCGGATAATGCTGAAAGAGTTGGAAAACGTGCCGACGCTGCCGACGATTCGGGTCGGCCTAAAGTTCATCCTGCTCACGATGGTCCGAAAGAGTGAACTACTCGAGGCGACTTGGGACGAGGTCGATTTCGAGAACGCCGTCTGGAGCATCCCAAAAGAGCGAATGAAGCGGAAGAAGCCGCATAACGTCTACCTGTCACAGCAATCCCTCGATATCATGATCGCGCTCAAGACTTGTGCGGCGAACTCCCGATATGTGCTGCCGTCCCGCTACGATGCCGATGAGCCCATGTCGCGCGCGACGTTCAATCGGGTAACCGCGGCGATTGTCGAGCGGGCAAAGCAGCAAGACTTTCCGCTCGCGCCTTTCACAGTGCACGACCTTCGGCGCACCGGCTCAACACTCCTGAACGAGATCGGATTTAATCGCGACTGGATTGAGAAATGCCTTGCCCACGACGACAGGCGGTCCTCTCGAGGTGTCTACAACAGAGCTGAATATGAGCCGCAGCGTCGTCATATGCTGCAGGAATGGGCGGACATGGTCGATGCGTGGGCGGCAGGCAAAAAGCACACGCCCAGACTCCAGCCGCCTGCAGAGGCAGCGGTTATCCTTGATCCGATTTGACGGGTCTTGCCTTTCGTAGTCTTACGTCAGGCGCAGGCTTGGTCTTGATTTTTCCGACAGATGACGCATTCCGCCGCTCCTCGATCCACGCTTCGACTTCTGCCAAGTCCCAAACAACACAGCGGGCGGTGAGATTGAAGCGTCGTGGGAACTCGCCACGCTGTTCCATCTCATAGACGGTCGTATCAGACAGGGGAACGATTTCTCGCAGCTGCGACCGGCGAACAGTTCGCACTACTCGACGCGACGCGATGTGTGGTAGAACCAGAAGTGGATCCGGCTGCCCAATTTCGATGCCCTTGAATTTATCGACCTCGGAAGACTGCTGCCGTTTGACCATTTGCGTGACCGGGATGGATTGCCTTACTGGCCAACAATCGCGCAACTTTTCGAGGTTTCGTACAGCCCTCAATTGCGACCACGTATCCTCGCCTACTGACGTGAAGACTCAAGGGCATTTCACTGCGGATTATGTCAGGACCGCACCACCAATGGGATCCATCGAGCAGGCGCTGCATAAGGTCCGACAGGCGATCCTTGCTGCAGGCTTCTCGATGCTCGAATATCTCAAGCTGCGCGCTGACAATGACCTTGCGCCAATTGACGCGTTAATCGGCCGGCGCGGCTAGATCGCGGCGGAGGCGAAGCGCCGCGAGATCACGCTCACAGCCGAGGACGCGAAGCGCCGCCGGCTTCGCAGTTACGCCGTCGCCGATCTCACCAATCATGAGAGATTGCCGACATGGACAGCGAGACTTGGTCTTTGGTTAAACGGCAGCAGGCTCGGCGGTCGCAACGGCTACCTTGTCAAATACTGTGATGAGAAACGTTGCATCGCCAACATCTTCATCGAAGATGTGCTCGCATATTTCGAATTCCTGCGTGCCTTAGCGTGGCTGATCACGGAGGACGGCAGAACAGCCGATGCCGACCGACAAAAGGTGAAAGGCAATGAAGGCGAGCATAGTTCCTGCTCCGCTTGGTTGTTTGCGGAACCGGACCGAGTGTTGGAAAATGAAAGTTGGGGACAGTGCTCTCCGGCAGTTGATTGCAGACGCATCACAATGCGTATTACTCCGACTCAACCGCGCGGGGAAAACCAATGGCGAAGAAACCCAATGAGACTACGAGCAAGAAAGTTGCTTCGACGGCATCCAAGTTGCTTCGTTCTAACAGCTCCTCAAAGGCAGTCAAATCGGTCGCGGGATCCGCTCTTACGCAAAGGGTGAAAAAAAAGAAATAGCGCCGGTTTGACAGACATGAAGCAGTTTTGGCCTCATTCAGAAGAGCGCCAAGGAGTTTGGTTTCCGGCGAACTGGTTGTGTCCGAAAAGGTGGACTGCACGTTGGCGTCGACGCCATCCACAAACTGGAGAGCGCAGAGATTGGCGTTTTGGTTTGCCTTGATCCACCAACGGCACCGATGCTGAGAGAGGCTGCATCCGAGGGTGAGGTCGGCCCGCGCTCAAAGCAAGTTCCTAAAGTCCAGATTTAGAAGACGCCCGTCGAACGCCTGGGGGATGATAGATCTTCCGGAAGTAGGAAGACAGCCGGCTGTTTCGCCACAAAAGCTTGGCCGCAAGCGGGTTGAGGGTCAAACGGAAATGATGTTTCCAATGTCTTCAAACAGCAGAATGTCGAAGGGCCAAAACGCAAGGGAAATGGGCCCATCCGGACGGTCGACATCGAAGTGACCCGCGGACCATAGCCGAAAACAAAATAGCCTTTAAGGGCCCGCTCGACTGAATCCAGGAGCGGGCTTTTCTAATTCAGGGCGGGGTTCGAACCCACGAGACCGATGAAGGTCCACCTCCTTATCAGGGATGCGCAATCGACCGCTCTGCCACCTATCCACAACGTTGGTTCGATTGATCGATCTTCAAGCCCCGAGACATTCTCGGTGCGAATACGGCGGACTTTTGCCGCAAGCACGGCATTTCGGCAGCGACCTTCTATAAGTTCAAGGCGAAGTTTGGCGGGATGGAATTGTCCGACGCCCGTCCCCTGACGGCGCTGGAGGACGAGAACGCGCGGCTCAAGAAGCTGCCGGCGGAGCGGATGCTCGACAATGGATCTTGAAGGATGCTGCCGCAAAAATGTATGGTCCGCCCCGGGCAAGGTGTCGCGAGATCGCGAATGACCTATGGAAGGGCCGATACCCTCGAAGAGCGGCTTGGGTTGAAGCCGCTGGTTGGCCAGCGCATTGCGCCGATCATCATCTTCGCCGCCAGCATCGAACATCACCTGGAGCGGCGTTGTGGAAGCTCAAGGGCGTCAATCCAAAGGGCATTCGACCCGAGACCGACGCGAAGATGATCTCTGATTTGATCGGGATGCTTGAAACATTCGCGTCAACCGCTGCCAGCGGGAGACGAGCGCACCCTTCTTCAGACATGGTCCAATGCGGCCAGTCTTGCATTTGCGATCAGGAATGACATCGCTCATGGCGTGCCACCAACTTGGGCGAGAACGCGCAAGAGACCGTCCAGCGACTATTGGGCCGACGATCACTCTCTCGATCTCGTTCGTCACGCCTTCGCGGTTCTACTGCGCGTCACTGTTGGCGTTTCGACAGAGAAGATGCCGTTGATCGAGCTTGCGAACCCATCTTTGCTACGTGCCCTCCGCCGCGAATTATTCTGAGCGAGATGGCCTGCAAAGACTATAATCCGACCTTCAGAAATACTAAATCGGCAGCGATGGCTTCCTATTTCCCCGCGAGCGCTACACTGGTCACTTCAAGAATGGCGGCACCGTACCGCGGGCGCGCAGGCCAGGATGTCCAGTTCGACGTCACGGAAGGCCAATCGAAGACACGATCGAGGCATTCAACAATCTTGGATTTAACGATCGCACGATGACGATCAATCGTACGGCTACTCGGGCTATATCGCTCGAACTTGGACCGATTGCCCTTGGCCGCTTCCAGGTCGCATTGGTTTCGAGGTTGTGCCGGCATTCAACGAAGCTTTCTACGGCGCGCTCCACGTCGATCATATCGATCACAGCTGGAATGAGAATGACGGCCTCGCTTTTCGCATTCAAAATACACTTGGCCTTGCCGGCTTAGTGGTCGGCGGCAAAGTAGAGTTCTGCAAGATAAGCGGCACCATTCCAATCGGCGGCGCGCTGGTTACCTTGGGCGCGAAGTCGGCGACGGGGTCGACATCGCTTGATACGCCCAATGGCGACAGCACAACCTACCATGTGCGGCTCACGCAGCCGATCTACATGCTCGCCCATGTCGTCACGCCGGTGTTTTCAGGTACGGTCCCCCTGTGGTTCAAGTTGGAACTGACCAAGGGCAAGATCCCTACAACGCTGGGACAGAAGGGGTCGATCCAGATCACACCGACAGGACAGCGCCGTGACTACGTCCTTGTCGTTAGGCTCGATCAGGCCGCCTTTCTCCCGCAAGGGCTGACCGCGTCGGGCAAAGTCGACGTTAATTGGCAGGCACCGACCACGCTGCCGCCGACCGCGGCCGGCATCACGATGCCGCACCAGTAGCGAATTTCTCGCTGTAGCCGGGTTTGAGCGCAGCAAGCGATCTATTCGTCGCACTGCAATCGGCCTATGGCGAACTGAGTGCGAGGCCCTTTTGGAGGGCTTTTCCGTGTTGGCCGAAACGGTAGCTTTGGGTCAGGTCACGACTATGCCTAGCGGGGTGCCTCAACGTTCGTTTCCGACTATTTGTGCCTTAAAACTGCCAACCTGCAACGGCCCAACGCCGCCTGGCAGCTTTTGCGCCTCGTGTCGGCCATAGAGGCGAACTTTACCTCTGCCCGGAAGCAGACATTTCGGTTGACAACGCGCGCCGTCGCGGTCGCGCCATGAACAGGCATGGAATGTGGGTTCAACTGAAATGGATAGCTGGAGACTAGTATTGGCAAAAGTGCTTGCATCGCGGTGCGAACTGACGCTCTCTATTAGCTTAAGGTAAGATCAATTAGCTAAACCTAGTGCCATGGGCGATACTGACATCAACGCCGCTTTCGCGGGGGTGGACATAGCGCGATTTGCCCCGAGGGGGCATGAGCGTTTTGATGGTCCTATTCGAACGTTCTCAGACGCAGATGGGACAACTCTCTCAGCAATATCGGATCGAACGTTTCTTAGGTGGATAATCAGAGAACTCGGCGATCTGAGGGGGAAGCGCATATACGAAATTGGAACAGGAACTGGTTATCTGGTGTCAGTACTCTCCTTGCTAGCCGGCAGGGAAGGAGACGTCCCACTGATATTTGGTTGCGAGATTATTCCCGACCTCTTCGATCAATCACAGCGCGCCCTCATCGGCACTTCTGGTGTGCGCGTGCAATTAGGTGATTGGGTCGATCGACTACCCGAGCTGGGTCTCTTCGACGTCATAATAGCCACTTCTGCGTTTCGTGGCATCCCGCGACTGCTTCGCGAGGCGTTGCGGGTGCCGGGAGGCATGCTCGCTATGCCTGTAGCGATTCCGGGTGGCGGGGACTGCTTTACGATCTTCCTAGCAACCGAGAAAGGACTACTCACGGTCGGCGCTAGGATGTCCGTGTCCGTCCCTACAACCGGTTCCATTGCAGATGAGGACACATGGTACATCCCGCTTGAAAAGCTTATTGATCCGCGACCGAAGTCCTTCTTGCATATTGAAAAGGGCCGAGGCTTTGGTCACCCTGTTTTGGATTCTTTGGCATTCCGGAGCTACCTTTTTGGCGCTGAACCGAATTTCCGCGCTGTGAACCTAGGCGTCGAGCGTACATTCGACCTCACACACTACTCTTTCGGTCTCATCGATAGCGAGCGCCGCTCGGGCGCGCTTTATCACGGCCGCGACATAGTCGTGTTCGGTGATCTGGGCCTCGAATTTGCCGGCACCTTGGCAGCCCATCGGGAACGATGGCAAGCAAATGGGCAGTCGGATCTTAGCCGAGTGCACTATCATATCCCTTGGACCGCGTTCGATGCTGACCAGTTGCCAAGCGGATATGTTGCTGCCCTTGGAGGCTGAGGATGTTGCAGACGGCTCCTCCAGACTTGTCATACGTTTGTCCCGATGTGAGATTTCGGGAAATAGGTTGCATCCCCATCATCGGAATGAAGTGCGCAGCAGAGCTGATGGAAACTCCCTGGGTGTCGCGAGACGTTTCCGCTCTGGATGAACTTGCTGCCCTCCTCACACCCCAGCGTATCGCGGCACGGCATGGGACGCGCTTGGTCACGCTCGAGCATAAGGAACGATGGCGGAACCTCCGGGCGCAACAGAGATTGGGCGATTATCTCGCTGGTCTCGACACAACTGAATTTTATCTCAGGCAGAGTGACGCGTCCTTCGTCGACATCGCGCATCGATTGCCTGTTTCACCTCGATCACGCGAGCCGGCATACTTCGACAACATATGGATCGGTCCGCCAGGAACGGTGCAAACCTTTCATCAAGATAACCACAACGACTACGTCACGAACCATAATTACTTCATTCAGTTGTTTGGGTGGAAATATGTTGCAGTCTGCCACCCACGGGATACCTTCGCGCTCACGGACGGCGCCACAGTGCGAGGGCACCATTGCGATGCCTCGCCGACGGACCCCAATGTCTGGCAACGCGTGCCGTCGTTACGTCATGCAATCGTCGGTCCATGCGACCTCCTGCATATCCCTCCCAGTTACTGGCATTACGTCCAATCCCTCTCAGTTAGCATTTCGGTGTCGCGTTGGTGGTTCGATAACCACTTGGCAGAGATCATTTACAGCGTTGGGCAAGAGCGTTGGGAGCGTCCTGCAATCGTTGTGGCGGATACTAGGACATTCTTGGCTGACCTTGAAGAGTTTGGCGGCGCTTCTGCTTTGAAGCGTGTCCTTTTGCAATTGGCTCCCATCGCAAGATTTGCAATTATAACGGCGTTCAGTGAATTCTATGGCAAAGGAGTTTTCGACTATGTCTGAAGCACCGCTTTCCTTCGAACTGAGTGAAGATCAAGCTAAGGCCCTCAGGTCCCTCGCTGGAGGTAAAGGCATACGCATTTCCGGTTATGTCGATGGGACAACCCTGAAGGTCGACAACATTGCCATCAACGCAGGGATAATCGGTATCAGCAGTTCACCCTTCAAGGACGGCATGGCCCCTTTTATCGCTTGCAATGGCCCGCTCGAAGTTGAAAAATGACAATGGACTACGTCGCGCGTTTTGTTGAAACTGCCCTTGACGAACAAGGCGACATAGCAACGCGCGACTACCTTCGGCTGTTTGGCGACGCTGTTGCACGTCACGTGCCGCCATACTTCCTCGCCGACTACGGCAACAGTTTTAGGTCGCATATTGAGAACCCGGTATGGGTGCTGCAGTCGCTTGTCTCGAATGCGATCAAAGAGGGCGAGGGTTCCCGCGACTTAGCGAAGATTGCCAACGCTTGCACAAGTGCCGGGCTTGTTGACGATCTGAGCCAGCATGTCGAGGATGAGGCAGGTCATTGCCGAATGTACCTTCGTCTCGCCGATCTGGTATTTCCAGACGCATTGCCAGATAATGTGCGCGGGGCCGTTGAGACCCAGTTTCCCCCCATGCAGCACAGCCAGGTCGAGGCCGCTAGCCTCGAAACCTGGAGGGTGCTCGACTATTTGATTCAGGTGAACCTCGGTGAGGTGAGGACCCGCATTCACCAGAAGTTGTTGGAGCCCGTGCTCGAGGCATATTGCCCGCACCGTAACCTAGACATGCTGGGTCGAACGCTATGCAAGTTAAGTGGCGACGAGTGTAGCCACATCCGCTACACTGCAAGACGCATCGGAGAACTGTCCAAAGAATTTGCCTCGACTCGGGTTGAAGAACTCTTTTGGCAGAGATTGCTACAGTTCACCGCATACACAGAGCGCGAATTGGGTAGCCAGAGGGCTGGAGGGTTTGCGACGTCCCTAGTTAGGGATCGGTGATTGCTCCGTGGGGATCGTGTTGGCAGGCACGCTCTTATTCAGGTCGCCTTCGCCGTTGACCCGCGCCGTTAGATCTGTCGACCTCCTGGATGAAAATTCGCTTGCGAACCGCGGGGAGTCAACCGGACAGTTCTCAGGACGGCTGTTGGCGCCAAGCGGTCCGCGCTATGCTGGACGTGTTAGTCCGTTTCTAGACCGGCCAACCCGAAAACAAATAGTCCGCTTGCGGCCCAGAAGCCGACGCATCTGGCCGCCGACAGCGCCTACGGATCGGCAGCGAACCTCGCCTGGTTGGTCAAGGAACGGGAGATCGCGCAGCATATCCCCGTGTTCGATAAAACCGCACGGATGGCACTTTCTCGCGCGCCGACTTCATGTTCAGCGGAACTACTGGTTCGCCCTGAGCGAGGATCGACCGCTATTCTTTTTCGCCGGCCTTCGGACGCCTTGGCATGGTATCGGAAGGTTACTCGGGTCTAGCCGGCGCGGCCGTCTTGTCCCGTTCCTGCCCGCTCCTTCGCTCCGCTCCCGTGTTGGGGACAAGCCAGCCCTGCACGCCGTCTCCTTTGGAGCCGTCCTCCCGGGACAGCGCGTCGGCCGCATCCAAGTCTGACGCTTCGTGAAACGAACGCCACCCTGCGACGGCGTTCGTCACGTCTCTTCGATTGAGTGCCAGGAAGGGCGGGCCTGAGACGTACATTCCCGCTGGAAGCTCTGTGTGATAGCAACGGCTTGGCGCGGGTGTTTGAGCGCCCCCACGGCAGTGCCGGAATGGCGGATCGCTCAATTGCATGGCGGAGAACAAGAACCAGCACTTTGTTCCCCGGGTACATCTATCGCCCTTCAGCGTGTGTGCCGAAGGCAAAGCCATTCACCTGTTTAACCTTGATCGCAACCAATCATTCTTCGATGCCCCGGTGAAGAATCAGTGTTCCAGGGATTACTTCTACGGGCAGGACCCAAGGCTCGAAACCGCAATCCAGACCGTCGAGGGACACTATGGCGACTGCGTTTCGTCGTTGCTCAAGCCACGTGCGGTCATCAAGGATCTTCATGCCACAATCCTCAGGCGTTTCGCCTACCTGCAGCATGTCCGCACAGAAGCCGCCGCGCGTCGATCCGCGGAGTTTGCTTTCGCTGCCACGTCAGTCAAAGGTGCGGACTTCGAACAACCGTCTTTCAAGGAGGCCGTCAAAAGTGCGGTGATCTCGGCGATGCATCACTACGCCAAAACGATGAGCGTCGTAGACGATCTAAAGGTGCGGGTTGTTCGCAACCTTACCTCGGTGCCGTTTCTCACATCAGATGACCCTGCTGCTCTCGCCAACCGCTGGCATCAACAGCACAGGCATGCGCAGCACAGATCTTTTGGAATCTCCAGCGCAGGTGCGCTTCTCTTCCTGCCGCTTTCGCCAACGCTGTTGGCTGTTCTCCTGGATGGCGACGTCTATCAAGCCGAGCACGTCGGTGGCTGGATCGATGTGTCAAATACGGCGGACATTCTTGCGTGCAACCACCAGCAGGTACTGAACTGCGCGGCAAATCTGTACTTTGGCGAGCGTAGCTCTGGGGATGATGTGCAAGCTATAGCGATCTCAGTTGCGCATCTGCGACCCCCGAGTCGGTTTGACGTGGTTATGGCGGTAGCCGACGGCAGAACCGAAACTCATACTCACTACGCAGTCGTAGATGCCCCCGACGCTCGGGAGCATGACGACGTGCTTATCCACGTGAGAACTGTCAGGCCGGTTCCGCCAACGTGGCCCTCGTTCCTGAAGTTTCGAAACAATCGTTTCGTCTTCACCAACGATACGGGCGCAGGCTTCCGCCGTCGGAGGACTGCGACGTCAAGTCTTTGGGGTAGTCCGCCTTGGCGGAAGGTTCGAGGCTAAGGAGACCAATGCTATTCTGGCGCTTCGCCATCATTCTCACCTGGCGGCGTTTTCGGGTTGTTCGGTTTCATCGAAGACCAAGAAGAGGGTGTCGTCATCCTCGTTCATGGCCCTTTCCGCCAATCCTTTTGCCAATCGCAAAGGCAACGCGTTGGCCGATGGCGGGATGCTGGTCCCCGAGTGGGTCATAGAACGGAGGTACGGCGTCGGCTTTGACTTTACAGCTTAGCGTGTGAAGCACGAAGAGCAGCCGCTATCGTTTGCGGGAGTGGCGTCCCATGCGAACTGGGACAGATTGGTTAGGTTAGTCTCCTACGGGCTAAGCCCACCCGACGTCGTCCTTTCTGGAAAGTCTCAAAAACAGATCGAACCAGAATCGATATTCGGCATCTTCACGATTGCCAGACACTTCCAAGGGACACTAGGCGACCGACGTGGTAGCGTCCTTGCCGTGCCTTCGATCTCGGCTTCCATCGCCTCGTCGTCGGATAGGAGTGCCCAATCTTTAACAATGTCATACTGGCTTCGCACATCGATGCCCTCCGTCTTGCCGAGAAGCAGCCTTAGGTACCCCGACGCCTCCCGACCTTCAACACAATGACAATGGCCATCACCAGCCCCGACGCGGCCAAGACGCCGTAAAACCCTTCGGCCGTTATTGCAAAGCCCCAGAAGTCGATTGTGATCTTGTCCATTGGTTCGGTTGCCTTCACCAGATTCCAGGTTCAAACGACAGACTGAACCGTCTGCGCTCGTGTTGCGTTTTACGGCGCAAGCATGAGGCACCCTTGCAGGCGTCAATTGCAAAAGCGCCATCTTAGAAAATTATACCTACAAAATGCGTCGTTTCAGTCCCGGCTGGGGCCGAAATCTGTCCTTCGCGAACCGGTCGCGCGCTGCCTTGGCGTCAATTGCCGTTATTGGGCAGTTTTTGTAGCCTCAACCCCATTTTTTCAGCTCGGCAAGGAAGCGATCCTGCTCCTCCAAGGCTTTCAGCATCGTTCCATGACAGTGGAATCCGTCATGCGCCGCAATTCTCGCTGAATGGACGATTCGTGAAGACCCAGCGCCGTCCTCAGCGCCAGTGAGTCTAAAACACCATGTACCTCTTTCCTGAGGGGCGTATCGAGGTATCCAGCCGCGGCCTTTTGGAGAGCAGATGCTTCCGAAAAATTGTACATACTCGCCGTCTCTTTGGCTTTCCGCATAAGGTACTCGCTAGCCGAGTCGGAGATCGATGACGTCGTGCGCGAGGGCGCTCTCGCCGTCCTTGCAGCTCTCGTTGCCGCCGCTTCGTTCATGAATTTCTGTCTGTTCAGCTTCCAGCGCCCCTGCCATCGACGGATCAAGGTAACGTCTGTCTCCCTCCGCGAGCTGGACATATCATTGAGGACCCGCCTCATGGCTGAAGTCGCCTTCATGGAAGGATTATCCAGCAAGATACTTGCGACCTTGGCAAGGGCCTGATCGTTGTTCTTGACGCCGCTGCCAATTGGGCGGCCGACGCGGCGCTTCTGAATCTCTTCCATTGCTTTGCCTCCAGTTGGTGTCGGTCTGCCCCGTGCGCTCTTTGATATTGTAGCAACGGATGGATTCTCAAGCGATTTAAATAGCTCCGATCAGTTTAAAAGCGCGGAAAATTCCCGCTCGTGAATCCAAAAGCGCGGAAAATTCAGCGACACGTAATTTTCCGCGCTTTTACGGCTTACGGAGAGGCTGAGCGCGAAAAATTCCAGCCGGTGCGGCGTTTGGCAATCGGCGTTTTCATCCGAAAACGGCCCCGCATTATTCCTCTAAAGCTTAGAACTGCCGGCCATAGCGCGGGCGAGCGGCACTGCTGAGGTAAGCAACTCAGCTCCCACCTTGCAGGACCTGGATGACGGACTGCCCGCAGGTGCTGCCCCATCTGCTTTGGACCGCATCTGCGAAATTCTCACGTATCCTGCCTGTGCGCATGTAAGCATAGGGTAGCGCCTGGGCTCGATTGGCCACCACACTAAGAACCACCGTCGGCATGGCGACCGCAGGCTGATGTCCCAAACGCCACTCCAAAAGGATCATCCTCTCATGGATCCCAATGCCATCATTGCGTCCCTGCCAGTCGCCGGGGCTGATCGATCTGTGCTCATCGAAGTCGCTAATGCCGCGTTCGAGCCCGTCATTGAGCGGATTGAACCGAATATTAGGAACGACCCGAAGCCTTTGGGATGCTGATAACTACATCGACAATAGCCTTCTCGGCGTCTCTCCCACAAGTCCGTGGGAAACGGCTCAGGAATTCTTTGCGGCTCTCGCACGCAAGGAAACCTTGTTCACCCATACTTGGCAGCTGGTCGGCAGAGAAGCTCCCCTTGCTGAAGCCTTGGAAGCACACAAGAATCCGGACGTTGGCGTGACGCTGGTAACGGGGTCTGGCGGCGGCGGCAAATCTCGAGCTCCAAGCCATTCTGGACCAAATCGCCGCCGATCAGTCTGCGACTAGGATCAGGCTTGTCTCACCGACAATGGAGATCACCAAGGTGTCTCTAGAAGAGCTTGGTTCCGGTGACCTGCTCCTCGTCGTCGATGATGCTCATGACAGCGACAAGTCTCCAGCCATTGTTCAATTACGCCGCGGCCAACGTGGGTCGTGTAAAATTGCTCATTGTCTTCCGACGATATGGAGTTGAGCATATCCGGGCCCAGGCAAGCAGCTATTCCTTTTCTGGAGACCGTCTGAGCGTCATCGACGTACCGCCTCTTTCCAAGGAGGAGTCGGAGTCGCTTGCCCGCCAGGTGCTTGAACACCTAGGTGGACCTATGGAGCTTGCGGCCAGCATTGCTCATCTCACCCAAGATTGCTCGCTCGCCACAGTGGTCGGGGGCTCAGACCTGCATGAAGCCCCATCTTGTGCAGCGTCCTTTGCTTAGGCGCGGAACCATACGGAGCGATACGGGAAGATTTCTGATTTTGGCCCACGAGAAAGCCAATGAAATCAACGGTCCCGGCACATCCTCCGGGCCCACCATAACCATTGTTTTTATTCACAAAAAGTGCCCTCGGCCCAAAACGTTTTGGGCCCATTATGGGCCCAAAGCAGGACCGTGGTCCCGGTTTGTTCCGACTCGATTTGATTATCT